>NZ_JAWQUO010000052.1:0-30033 GCF_033446605.1 Iodobacter sp. CM08
CCCACGCTACGAATCTCTAGAGAGAATTGCTGCTGGCTTTTGGCTTTGGCAGCTTCACTTGCCTTGGCTGCGGTAGCACGTTGCAGCAACTCAGACTCTTGCTGCTGTTTTAATTCTGCCGCTTCTGCTTTGGCACTCCCCAAAGCCCACTGGCCGGTAAACAGCGAGAAGATAAAAATGAGTGGTGGTAAAAACCACCAGCTTAGGCGTAGCAACATAGGGGTGGACTCCAAAGCAATAGCAGATGGGCGAATAACGGTTTCAAGCAGCACAATCCAGATGGCAAGGCTGGCGAGCAGAATAAGCAGCCATGGCCAGAGACGTGGTAGGGCAATACGGCGCAAGCTCATGATTTACCCCCCGCAGCTCTGGCTGCTCGGGTCTGGCTTTTAATGGGACCTGGTGGTTCACTAGGCACCATATTTTCAGGGAATATTGCTTCGTCGTAATAAAGGAAATTAGCTTCAATCACCTTGCGTACGTCCTCTTCCAGGCTGCTGTATTTTTGAAGATCAGGCTTTGCTTTATTGATATCTGTCCGCCAATCAGCCATCGCCAGCAACAAATCACGCCAATATAAATCATCCATACATTTTGCCTGACCAATCGCCACATCCATTGCCGTTACCCAGCGATGATGCTCAAAGTTGCCCACGATAGAGGAGTGGTAGGAGTTAGGCACGGCATCTCCCCCTTGGTAACGTTGGCGCGCCTCTGTCGGCGTTTCATCTCTTTTTTCTTCAGGCAGGTATTTCACGCCCGCTTTAACCACGGCATCGCAGGCATCAATCGGATCAATCCGCAGATTGCCGATATGCGCAGGCCCGCCAGCTTTGGCGGCTTTTTCTTTACTCTCTTCATCGTCTTCCCCTTGATGCAGATCCGGCACCCACGGCGGGTTGAGGGCTTCGCCATTGTTTAAGCGGGTTTCGCCTACTTGCAAGCCGGTTCGGCCCGCAGTTTCAAACATACCGCCATCGTAAGCCGCTTCACCTTTAACACGCATCACAAATGGCCCCGGCGCAGCACCTACCGCCACGGGTTTGCCATCACGCTTACGCCATGTCCAGACTCGCTGTAAAAAGCGCGGGCCTAAATGCTCCAATACCGGCTCTTTGCCTTCCAGCTTGTCTGGCACACCCAGCGTGCCAATTCCCTGCACATTGGCGAGGCCTACCGTCATATCGTGCGGGCAAAAATACAGATAAACCTTGCCACGGTTATCCCGCTCAAAAAACACTTGATCCAGCACGCGGGCGTCGCCATTTATACTCGCCCGTTTTCCTTGGGTGGGCGACCATGCATCCCCTGCGCGGCCCAGCGTGCTATCGCGGTCTTTAAGCTCCTGCAAGGGCGGTAAAGGGTGTGGATTTTTAGTAATCAGCCCCACCAGCTTCACCAGTGTTTCGATACGGGCGGCGGTGGTTTCTTGTTGCTCGCCTGATTGCATATTGCGATCTAGCCAAGGCTCATGCAGGCCATAAGGTGGGTGGCACATAATCAGGCAATCGGCAGAGCGCTTCCCCGCCTCTTTTAAAAATGCCTGCGCCGCCAGTGCCACAAGGCAGCCTTGGCTATGGCCAACGATGGTGACGGTTTCATTGGGATCAATCGCGCGAATCTGGGTGATCAGCGCCGCCAGCCGTTTGGCGGCCAGCGCCATATAGTGCCGGTCTGGCGCTTGTTTCACGATATGAATTTTGTCAGCAATCAGAGTATTGGTTAGCCAAACTAAAAAGCCGCCCTTAAATGCGCCATGAAACATTTCTGGAATACTACTGGTGGCATTAGAAAACATCCCGCCGCCTTTGGCGTTTTGTTTATCTAAGCGATTGCCAAATTTATCTACGACTTGTTCGTTGATTTTTTCCTTAGCCAGCTCTTTTTTCGTTGCCTTATAACCCCAATGAAAATGAATCACAGGGCTATTGGTCTTATCGTTTTTTAAACGCCTAAAGTAAATCGCATCGGGGTCTTCAACGGCTTTATCGTCGTCGCTAGGCAGCCGAAAATCATTGGGGAATAGATCGGGGCGATCCAGCCTTTCGTTCAGCCCTGCACAGAGGCCAATGTCCTGAGCCGCATAGCTCACCCCCATATCATTTACGCCATGCACCAAGATCACCACGCCGGGCATATTGCGATTGACTTGTACGGGATGATCTTTATAGCGATTGGGCATCAGTAAGGCTGAGCTACTGCCGATGGATGGTGCTTCTGTAGATTCTGTAGTCATGTTGTTAGCCTTTCTTAGGCAGGATGCGGATTTGGGCGACTTGCATTTTAATCTCTTCCAGCATGGGGGTTTTGCCTTCAGCATCAGAAACACCCTTGAGCTTACTACCATCTTTTAGGGTGATTTCATAATCGCGCAGGGCGGCTATTTGCGGTTTGCTTGGATCGCTGCTTGGGTAATGCAGTTGAAACTTTTGATCCGCTTTACCAGATTGAAACGCAGGTGGACTAAAGCTTTCGGTGGCGGGGCCAGACATGGCTTTACTGGCGGCTTTGATATTGACCACGCCACTGGTGCCAAGGGTGATGCCACTGCCTATTTTGATAAATGATCCATCTTCTGCAACGAGGTTTATTTTTTTGCCATAGAGGTAAAGCTCGCCGTTAATCGCAATCAGACGAATATTCTGATCGGCTTGGGCGACCAGATCATTGGCTTGTGCCTGAATCAAAAACGGCCCTTGATGCGCAATCAGGCGAAAATCTCCAGACTGGGCAAACTGGCTGATGCCTTGCCCCGCATTCAAGCTAAAGCGCTCGCCAGCGGTAAATTGCAGATGTTTTTTGGCGGCCCAATCTGCATTCAATCCGGCGTAAGCCACAATCGCCTGTGGCGTGGTGATACTTACGCCCTCTTTGGAAGTAAAACTCATCACCGGCTTGCCGCCGCCCTCTGCTTTAGGATCGGCATTACTGCCTTTTTCCCAGTTTTTAATGCTATTGATTAGCTCTGTTTGCGACGCCTGATCCAGCGCCAAGGCCTGATTGCTGCTGGCATAGTCGCCAAACGCTTTAAATAGCTCGGCGCACTGATCGAGTAATTCAATCATTTCGGCCCGCGCCAGTTGATTGCCACTGGCTTGTAATTTGCCATAGGTTGTGAGCAATAAACCTTGGGCAGCGCGAATACTGATGCTGGCATCAGAGCGCAACTCTGCACCCTCGCCTCGGGCGGTGGCTTTACCATCGCTACGGGGGTGGGTTAGAAACCCAAGATTGAGCTGCGTTTTAGCGTGCTCGCTGGATAGCTTGGTGCGCACCTCACCTTGGGTATCATCAAACAGCAGCTCGCCATATTGGCCGCCATCGTGCTCTTTTGTCTTAATGCCAGAGAGGGTTTTATTAGCAGGCAGCGCACCTGCCCCGCTGAACGCAGGTACAGGATGACTTCCGTTATGCACTACGCCCGTCACGATGGGCCGGTCGATATCGTTGTCTAAATAGCTGACTAAAACTTCTTGGCCAATTCTAGGGATAAACTGCTGGCCCCAACCCGCCCCCGCCGAGGGGTAGGCCACGCGCACCCAGCAGGAGGATTTATCATCCAGATTTGCGCCAAACTCAGGGTGCTCATTTTCTCGCTGCCAGGTGAATTGAATTTTAATTCGGCCCAGCTCGTCGGTATGGACTTCTGCACCGGCAGGGCCAACTACGGTGGCGGTTTGCACGCCAAAGCTAGTGGGCTGGCTGCTTTTGTCATAGCGAGGGGTGAGCGCTTGCCCTCGGCGCTGGGCGGTAAAGTCTGTCTGATATGGTTTCTGCTCATCACTTGCCGCTGGATTTGCGCTAGCTAATAGGCTGGGCGCAATCACCAGCAGTTGCTGGGTCAGATCAACCGGTAAATTATTATTGGCGGTAAATTTAAGCTCGGTGACTACGAATTCTCTCTTTTCCGGTTCGTCCCACTCATGGGCGGGGTGGTCTTCTAAACGAAACCATTGCCCCGCTTGCAAAGATCGTAAAGTGCCAGAGCCGCTAAAAGACTTTTTAACCTGATCGTGTGATTGCTGGCGTAGCTGTGCGTAGTGGCTAAGGTCTTCGGCATTGTTCGCGTAGTAGTGGGCAAGTGCCCCGTAATCTTCAAAGCTTGACTGAATTTGCTGGCCGCCTTCGCCCTGATCGACCGAGCTATCATCAAAACTTTGATTGGTCTTAACGGCCTTGTAATCAAAGCTGGCTAAGGCGACGCTGCTGCTGCCCAGCTGGCGCTGAGTGGTCCAGTCGGTGAGTGCATCATCCTCTTCCGTGGAATCTGCCCTATGGAACCTGACGTGCGAATCACTGGCCTCGGGGATGGCGTAAGCATCATCAAAAATCACTAACTGTACTTGCGGTGAATCACCTGCGATATGGACAAAACGCCAAGAAAGGCCTTCACGCTGCATGACTCTGCACACGAAGGCGTAGTCTGTCTCATTTTTTTGCGTGGTATAAGATTGGGGAGGGTAATCGCCAGACAGCTTGAAATCTAGCGTTTGTACGGAGGCAAAGACGGGGTTTTTAGCTTGGTGCTCGGCCAGTATCTTTTTAATAATGTCTGGCACGCTTAAATCTTGCAGTACCCGTGAAGTATGGCGGTACCTGAGTAGGGCAAACGGTGGCTCAACCGTCAGCTTGTATTTGGCAAAGCCCCCATCAGAGCCCAATAATTGCGCCTGAGAAACGACCCCACAGCGCTCTATCACTCCTCCTTCTGCATCCGCGATGGATAAAACAATCGGTAAGCCTAGTAAGGATTTAAGCTCTATATTTGTTTCTGCAGACAAGCAATGAATGTAATAAATAAAAGGCCGATTAACGCCCTCTTCCCCTTCTACCCGCTGAGGCAGCAGTTGATTCCCCCATGCCGCGCCATCACCAATCTGCAATGAGATCAATCGCTTATCTTGATTAAATGCAGCAGCAAAAGAAGCAAGAAGCTGGTCGGGGCGCATGGGGCATTCCACAATTTTATCAAGCACTCAGATTACCCGATGTTTCGCCTGCATGTCAAAATAATTACAAATGCTTGTAATTTTAGTAATTATTTACTATATTTTAGTAAGTAAAAACCCTGATTTTTAATTCCCTTGCAGCAAGCGCATTTCGGCGGCAGCTAAATTATCGCTTTCTCCTAAGAGCACCAAAATATCACCGGCTTGCAATTCAAAGCTGGCATCGGGTTGGATAGGGCGCATATTGCGGCGGCGCACGCTGCGTATCTCAATGTGCAGCTTATCGAGTTGTAATTCGCCCATATGTTTTCCAATGGCTGCGGCTTCATTGGAAAGATAAATAGTATGCAGGCGCGGTTGTGGCCGGTCGCTGTCTTCTGCGTCTTCGCTTACGCCACGATAAAAGCCGCGTAATAGTTGATAGCGCGCTTCCCGTACTTCCCTTACACGGTAAACCACTTTATTGAGCGGCACGCCAAGCAGCATAAGGGTGTGCGACGCTAGCATTAAGCTGCCTTCCATGATCTCGGCCACCACCTCGGTTGCGCCTGCGTCTTTTAGCTGGTCAATATCGCTATCGTCTTGGGTGCGGATAATCACTGGCAAATCGGGGCGAATGCTGTGTACCACTTCTAAAATCTGCATGGCGGAATGTGTTTCGGCGTAGGTCACCACAATGGCACTGGCGCGCATAAGCCCAGCAGCCATCAATACTTCACGCTTGGCGGCGTCGCCATACACCACCGAATCGCCTGCGGCAGAGGCTTCTCTGACCATATCAGGGTCTAAATCTAGAGCAAAGAAGCCGATGTTTTCTTGGCTTAAAATACGGGCTAAAGATTGGCCACTGCGGCCATAGCCACACAAGATAACGTGCCCTTGGCTTTGCATGCTGCGTACGGCAATTTGGTGCAAATTGGCGGCCAGATTCATCCACTCTGAGCGGGCAAGTCTTAAGACTATTTTGTCTGAGTGTTGAATCAAAAACGGGGTGATCAGCATCGATAATACGATGCCCGCGATAGTGGTTTGCAAGAGGCTATCTGGAAGTAGTTGGCTTTTGGAGGCTAGCGCCAGTATGACAAATGCAAATTCGCCACCCTGCCCAAGGGTAAAGCCAGTGCGCCAAGATGAGCCGGGCGTGCTGCCAAAAAGCTTGGAAAGGGCTGCGATGAGTAATATCTTGCCTGGGCCAAGCAGGGCCAGTACTAAGAGCACCCGCCACCATTGCTCTAGCAGTACCGAGTAATCCAGATTCATCCCTACCGTTACAAAAAATAAGCCAAGTAGCAGGTCTCGGAAAGGACGAACATCGTCTTCCACTTGATAGCGAAAATCAGTTTCTGCAATGAGCATGCCCGCTAAAAACGCCCCTAAGGCGAGGGATAAGCCCGCCAGCTCGGTGATCCAAGCAATCCCTAGCGTAACCAGCAAAAGGTTGAGCATAAATAGCTCGCTGGAGTGTTGCTTTGCCACCATATTGAACCAAGGCCGCATTAGTTTTTGCCCAAAGTAGAGCAAAACCAGCAAGACCACGATAATTTTTAGCGCCGCCAAACCCAGCGCCATCAGTAGCTCATTCCCTGGGAAATTCAGTACCGGAATCATAATCAGAAACGGCACTACGGCTAAATCTTGAAAGAGCAAAATGCCGATGGCGTTTTGGCCGTGCGGCGCGTGCAGCTCGTTGCGATCAGCCAGCAATTTAGATGCCATGGCCGTGGATGACATCGATAAAGCGCCACCCAATGCTAAGCCCACCTTCCAATCTAGGCCGGCTATCAAGCAAATTGCCATCACTACACCCACCATCGTCAGTACTTGCATGGCACCTAAGCCAAATACAATGCGGCGCATGGCATTGAGGCGAGCAAGGTTAAACTCCAGCCCCAAGGTAAACATCAGAAACACCACACCAAACTCGGCAAGGTGGGTGGCTTCGTCGCTACTCGTAATAAAACCAAGGGAATGGGGGCCAATCAGTAGGCCAACCACTAAGTAGCCCAGCATGGCAGGAAGCTTTAAGCGACGACAAAGCACCACCGTAAGTACGGCGGCGGCAAGCAAAAGCAGTAATGAGGATAGCTGGATGGACATAGGGCTCGAAGGAAATGGCGAATGGCTGGTTGGCTTTATCCTACTGCTAAGCAGTGGCTTGGGGGCGTTGAGTGCATTTTACTGACCATGTGTATTTGGCTTTGCTAGCCTTGTTCAGCCCCAAAACTGCAGCGAACACAGCCGTGAATGAAACGTCAACAGACCTTAGGGGGATTGATTTAAATACTAGCTTGATTGCGTACTCCCTCCCTATCCCTTGTTTACCTTAAATACTGGGTGGTGCATAAGTTTTATGCACCATTATTGATCTTGATTGGCATATTGCCAGAAGACGCAGGTGGCGGGAGAGGGGCTGCATCTCTTATACTTTCGCGCATATGAAAAATGCCCAATCTATCCTCGACTGCGCCAAGCGCGTATTGCGGGTTGAGGCCGAAGCTGTTTTTGCTCTGGCCGATCGACTCAATCCCAGTTTTGTCACTGCCTGTGAGTTGATTCTAGCCTGCCAAGGGCGTGTCATCGTGCTTGGTATTGGCAAATCAGGCCATATCGCTAAAAAAATAGCCGCCACGATGGCCAGCACGGGCACTCCGGCTTTTTTTATTCATCCTTCTGAAGCCGCGCATGGCGATTTAGGCATGATTACTCGCAGCGATGTGGTGCTGGCCTTGTCTAATTCAGGAGAAAGTGACGAAGTGATTGCTTTGTTACCTAGCCTGAAGCGTTTAGGCATCCCCTTGATCGCCATGACGGGTAATGAGCAATCTACTTTAAGCAAGCAAGCGGACGTGCATTTAGATTCAGGGGTTACACAAGAGGCTTGCCCGTTGAACCTTGCCCCAACGGCAAGTACTACCGCCGCATTGGCCTTGGGTGATGCGCTGGCGGTAGCGCTCATAGAGGCACGTGGCTTTCAGGCTGAAGACTTTGCTTTGTCCCACCCAGGTGGGAGCTTAGGGCGGCGCTTATTGGTGCTGGTACGCGATCTAATGCATACCGGTGACGCTTTGCCCGTGGTGCAGCAAGATGTATTACTGCGCGATGCCCTGTTAGAAATTAGCAAGAAAGGCATGGGAATGACCGCCGTGGTGGATGCTGCAGGTAAGCTGCTCGGAATATTTACCGATGGCGATTTGCGCCGTGCACTGGATCAGGGCGTCGATGTGCGTGATACTCCCGTATCAACGGTGATGACTTTAGCACCGGCAACGATTGAATCGCACAAATTAGCCGCCGAAGCGGTGCAGCAAATGGACGCACGCCGCGTCAATGGTTTATTGGTGCTAGAAGCTGGAGTATTGGTCGGTGCGATCAATATGCATGACCTACTTCGCGCCCGTGTCGTTTAACATCAGCAAAATCAGTAAATAAAAAGCGGCTTATGGGGGCCTCGAAAACCTATATTTCTAAATAAGACAAGGCGCGTTTTAAAAAAATCGACGCTGCATATGTTTGATATGTAAGGAGATTTTTTTAAAGCGCAACGCAGTATTATGACGAAAGATGGGTTTTTCGAGGTTCCCTTATGTCTCAGATTCAAATTTAGCCGTTAAACCTGAGCTTACCGAAGGCATGAGATTATTTATGCTTCTGTAAGGTTACTACAAACGCTCTTTTTTGAGTTTGCTTGAGCAAGAGACATAATCAGGGATGAATAAAGGAAAAATAATGACAGATAAAGCCAAAGCGGTTCGCTTAATGATTTTTGATGTTGATGGTGTAATGACCGATGGCAGCCTGTTTTACAGCGATAGTGGTGAAGAGTTAAAAGCATTTAACTCACTAGATGGCCATGGTTTAAAAATGTTGAGCACCAGCGGGGTAAAGCTAGCCATTATTACCGGCCGCACTTCTAAGCTGGTTGAAAAACGCGCCAAAGACTTGGGTGTAGACTACCTCTATCAAGGCGCTCACGATAAAGGCGCAAGCTTTGAAGAGCTATTAAAGGTTGCTGGCCTTAGCGCGGATGCCTGCGGTTATATGGGTGATGATGTGATCGATTTGCCCGTGATGCGTAGAGTGGCCTTTGCCGTAGCCGTGCCTGATTCTCCACAATTAGTGCGTAAACATGCTCATTACATTAGCGGTAGCCAAGGCGGCCGTGGTGCTGTGCGTGAAGTCTGTGAATATCTAATGCAGGCGCAAGGCACATTTGATGCCGCTATGGCGCCGTACCTCGCCTAATGGCTGTTCGTGGTACTACTCGCCTGCTGCCCTTGGCTTTGGTGTTGCTGCTGGGCGGGTTAACTTGGTTGCTTGATAGAGCGGCTACCTTGCCTAGTGCGGCATACGCGGTGAATTCTGATCAACCAGACATGTTGGTTGATAGAGCCACCGCTGTGCGTTTTGGAGAGGATGGCCGCCCTGTTTCCCAGCTTACTGCCACTCATGTTTCTCACTTACCTGCGGGTGATATCACCTGGCTAGAAAATCCTCATTTGCGCTATACCGCGCCAGAACAACCCCGTTTGGATGTGACTGGCGAGCGGGCTAAGTCAATTAAGCGTGGTAGTGAGGTTTGGTTTCCTGGGCCGGTTAAAATGGTGCGCGCTGCCAGTGGCACACAGGCCGAGTTAGTCATTAATGGCCGAGATATGCAGGTTTTACCACAGCAGGGCATTGCCAGCTCAGATGCCCCCGCCCGTGCCGTAATGGGCACTTACGTTGTTGAGTCGGTGGGTTTTATTGCTAATTCTAATACCGAAACACTGGAACTTAAATCTAAAGTCAGGATGAGCTATGAACCGCTTCGTAACCCTTAACACCGTATTACTGTTTTTGCTTGCTAGCCCCGTGCATGCAGAAAAAACCGACCGCGAAAAACCTATTAAAATCGCCGCTGCAAATTGTGTGATGAATCAAAAAACGCAGGCTAGCGTCTGTACTAATGATGTGGTGCTGACTCAAGGTACGCTCAGCATTCGTGGAGATAAACTCTCCGTGCGCCAAGATGAAGCGGGCAACCAGTTTGTGACAGGCAATGGCAGCCCCGTGCGGTTTCGGCAAAAAATGGATGGTGGTAACGAGTGGGTAGATGCAGAGGCACAGCGCTTTGATTACGACGGGCGTACTGGCATTCTTAAGTTGTTGGATAAAGCTTGGGTGAAGCGGGGCGAAGATCAAATTTATAGCGATTTAATCACTTACGATCTAAACAATGAAGCCTACCAAGCGCAGAGTAAAACAGAAGGTGGCAGGGTGAATATCGTGATCAATCCGAAAAAGGCTCCCGCTCCATGAGTAGTTCTTTACGCGCAGAACAGCTAGAAAAGCGCTACGGCAAACGTACCGTAGTGCGTGATGTCACTATGGAAATTTCTAGTGGCGAAGTGGTTGGCTTGCTAGGCCCTAATGGCGCGGGCAAAACCACTAGCTTTTATATGTTGGTGGGTTTAGTTGCGATGAATGGCGGGCGGATTATGCTCGATGGCGAGGATATCGGCCATTTACCCATTCATCAGCGGGCACGGCGAGGTTTAGGTTATTTGCCTCAGGAAGCATCTATCTTTCGTAAAATGACGGTGGCGCAAAACATTACTGCAGTGCTAGAGCTGCATTGCAAAAATCGTGTTGAGATTGATACTCGCCTCAATGAGCTGCTCAATGATTTACATATTGCCCATTTGCGGGATGCTGGTGCGATGGGCTTATCAGGTGGTGAGCGGCGGCGGGTAGAAATTGCCCGCGCACTTGCAGCAAACCCACGCTTTATCTTGCTGGATGAGCCATTTGCAGGGGTAGACCCGATTGCCGTGATGGATATTCAACGTATTATTGGTTTTTTAAAGCAACGTGGAATCGGTGTGCTCATCACTGATCATAATGTGCGTGAAACCTTAGGTATTTGTGATCGTGCTTACATCATCTCGGAAGGTGCGGTGATGGCGTCAGGTGTTCCAAAAGATATTGTGGCTAATGAAAGTGTGCGTCGAGTGTATCTCGGTGAACATTTCCGTATGTAAATGAAACAAACCCTGCAGCTGCGGCTTTCCCAGCAACTAAACCTCACGCCACAATTGCAGCAGGCTATTAAGCTGCTGCAGCTTTCTACGCTTGAGTTTCAGCAAGAGCTTGAGCAGTACCTAAATGACAACCCTTTGCTGGAGCGTGGCGAGGAAGCCCCCGCAGGGGAAGTTGAGCAGCCCGAGCCACAGTGGGAAATGGGTGGGGATGATGATGGTTTGCGCTGGGAGGGTACGAGTCATGGTGGCTCAGATGACGATGATGATTTTGACCCCGCCACCAATATTGCGCGTGATCTAGATTTACGTGAATACCTGCTACAGCAAGCAGGCCTGCTGCAGCTACCGCATCGGGATAAGTCTTTGTTATTGATGTTGATTGAAGCTTTGGATGATGATGGTTTCCTTTCCCAGCCCTTAGATGAAGTCTATTCTCAGCTGCCAGAGGAACTTATCCAAGATTATGAACTCGAACTTGATGACTTAAAGATTGCTTTAGTCCGCTTACAGCACTTAGAGCCCTTAGGCGTTGGTGCTCGGGATACTGCCGATTCATTATGCTTACAGTTGCGCCAAAAACCGCCGAGTGCCGCTAAAGATTTAGCCTTGAAGATTGCCCAAAATTCACTCGATTTATTAGCTGGACGGGACTACACTAAGCTTAAACGAGCCTTTAAATGCGAGGATGCTGAGCTAAAAGCCGCACAAGAATTAATTGTAAGTTTAAACCCAAGGCCGAGCGCACAGTGGTCTGTAACCTCGCCAAGATATGTAAGCCCCGATGTGGTTGTGCAAAAAGTACGTGGGGTTTGGCGGGTTAGATTGCATGATGCATCCATGCCAAAATTACGCGTTAACCGGCTTTATGCAGATATCTTACAGAAAGGCGACGGCGCTCATTTAGCCCGCGAGCTACAAGAAGCACGTTGGTTAGTAAAAAGTGTGCAGCAGCGTTTTGAAACAATTTTACGAGTAGCAACAGCGATTGTAGAGCGGCAGCGGGCATTTTTTGAACATGGTGAAGTGGCAATGCGGCCCTTGGTACTCAGGGATATTGCAGAAGAGCTCGATTTACACGAATCAACTATTTCTAGAGTCACCACGCAAAAATACATGTTAACGCCGCGTGGTTTGTATGAGTTTAAGTATTTTTTTGGTAGCCATGTAGACACAGACGCCGGTGGTGAATGTTCTGCAACCGCTATCAAAGCTTTAATAAAGCAGATGGTGCAGCAAGAAGATAAGAAAAAACCTTTAAGTGATAGCGTATTGGCAGAAGCATTATCCGCCCAAGGTATTGTGGTAGCGCGTCGTACCGTTGCTAAATACCGTGAGGCGTTGCAGATTTACCCAGTAAGTCAGCGCAAAAGTTTGTAAGGCCCCAACGGAAGGAGTAACCCTATGAATTTGAATATCAGTGGCCATCATCTTGAAGTAACCCCATCGATCCGTGAGTACGTGAACAGTAAGATGGAGCGGGTTATCAGGCACTTTGATAATGTGATTGATGTAAATATCATCCTCTCCGTGGAGAAACTGCAACACCAAGTTGAAGCTACCGTTCATGTTCGCGGACGCGATATCCACGTTGAAGCAACGGATGAAAATATGTATGCAGCGATTGATCTTTTGGCAGATAAACTTGATCGTCAAGTTGTAAAGCACAAAGAAAAATCAATGGATCATCGCAACGAATCCATTAAACAGCATCAACCTAGCGCTGAATAAAGCGATTTCTTTCACCTTAGCGGGAACCGGTTTATTCGGGTTCCCGTTTTTGTTTTCAAGCGACGGCGCTACAATAGCTGTCGTCCTTGTTTTGGTCTGCCTACAATGAGTCTGATCGCCCAAATTCTGCCAAGTGGTAATGTCTTCCTTGATATGGAAGTCGGCAGTAAAAAACGTATTTTTGAACAAGTAGGGATTCTATTTGAAAATAGCCACGGCATTGCCCGTAGCGTTATTTTTGATAGCTTATTTGCTAGAGAAAAACTTGGTTCCACCGGCCTTGGTCAAGGCGTGGCTATTCCGCACGGGCGTATTAAAGGCCTAAAAGAAGCAACCGGTGCTTTTGTGCGTTTAGATGAGGCTATTCCTTATGATGCGCCTGATGGTAAGCCGGTTTCCTTGGTGTTTGTCTTGCTCGTGCCCGCACACGCTACCGATCTACACTTACAAATCTTGTCTGAATTAGCCCAGCTTTTTTCAGATAAAGTATTGCGAGAAAGCTTGTTGGCCGCAACGGAGCCAGGGCAAATCTGGAAGTTAATCAGCACTTGGGAGCCTTATGCCACAGATTTCAGTTAGACAACTGTTTATTGATAACGCCGAAAAACTGCGCCTAACTTGGGTTGCAGGGCAATCTGGTGCTAATAATCTGTTATCTAATGATGCGTCTGAGCAAAAGCCAACCCTGTCTTTGGTCGGTCACCTGAATTTTATTCACCCCAATCGCATTCAAGTGCTTGGGGTGGCTGAAACGGTTTATCTTTTGCAGCTAAGCGTTGAGGCGCAAAGAGAATCACTGGCCCGATTATTCTCAAACGAGATGGCGGCGGTGATTGTGGCCAACGGCCAGATCGTTGGCGACTGCCTGCGCGAAGCCTCCGAGCGCTTTCATGTGCCGCTGCTTACGTCCCCTGAGCAATCCCCCTATCTGATGGATGTGCTGCGCTATTACCTATCAAAAGCGCTAGCGGTTTCAACTCATTTGCACGGGGTGTTTTTGGATGTGCTGGAAGTGGGTGTACTGCTGACGGGTGAATCATCGATGGGTAAGAGCGAGCTGGCACTAGAGCTAATTTCCCGTGGCCATGGCCTTGTGGCCGATGATGTGGTTGAGGTGTATCGCACCAATCCAGAAACGCTGGAAGGGCGTTGCCCGCCTATGCTGCGCGATTTTCTAGAAGTGCGCGGGATTGGCGTGCTGAATATCCGTACTATTTTTGGTGAAACGGCGGTGAGGCCGCGTAAAACCTTAAAGCTGATTATGCATTTGGCCAAGGCGGGGGCAGAAAAACTGGCTCCGATGGATAGGTTGCAAATGCAGGCGGCCACGCAGGATATTTTGGGTGTGCCGATCCGCAAATTAGTGATTCCCGTGGCGGCCGGTCGAAATTTAGCGGTATTGGTTGAGGCTGCGGTGCGTAATTATATTTTGCAATTACGCGGCATCGATTCCACGCGTGAGTTTATTGAAAGACATCAAAAATTTATGGAGATGGGCGAATGAGTCGTCAGCAGCTCATTTTGCTATCTGGCTTATCAGGGGCGGGTAAAAGCGTTGCACTTAAATCTCTAGAAGATTTAGGTTATTTTTGTATCGATAATCTGCCCGCGCCTTTATTGCCGCAAACGGTGGCTTTGCTGGATGAGGATGGTTATCCACAAGTCGCTATTTCTGTGGATGTGCGCAGCGCGCATAACTTTGCCAGCTTCCCCAATCATCTAGAAGCCCTGCTGGAATTGGGGCTAGATGTGCAAATGCTGTTTTTAGAAGCCAATAACGAAACGCTAGTGAAGCGGTTTTCTGAAACGCGGCGCAGCCATCCCTTATCCAGTGGTGAGTTAACCGTTAGCGAGGCCATCGCCCTAGAGCGAGAGATGTTGGCTGATTTCTCTGAAGTGGCTCATCGTATCGACAGCAGTGATTTATCCGCCAATCAGCTGCGCAGCTGGATTCGCCAGTTTGTGGCCTTAGATCGCTCCCAGCTTACTGTGATTTTTGAATCTTTTGGCTTTAAGCATGGCTTGCCACTTGATGCTGATTTTGTGTTTGATGCCAGATGCTTGCCTAATCCTTATTACGACAAAGCCTTGCGCCCACTTACGGGTAAAGATCAGCCAGTGATTGATTTTTTGCAGCGACAAGCGGTGGTTGGGCGGTTTCAAGAGCAGATCAAAACCTTTATGCAAGCATGGTTGCCCGAGTTTGAAGCAGATAATCGCAGCTATATTACGGTGGCGATTGGTTGCACAGGTGGCCAGCATCGCTCGGTTTATTTAGCGGAGCAATTAGCCCAACACTTTGCTGAGCATAGGCAGGTGTTGCTCAGGCACCGTGAGCAGCATGGCTAAAGTAGACGGCGGCGAAGCCGCTGCTTTTCCCCCTCGCCCGCTTGCGGGAGAGGGCAAGGGGAGAGGGGTAGACGGCGGTGCAGGTACTGATTTTCTCCCTCGCCCGCTTGCGGGAGAGGGTAAGGGGAGAGGGGTAGACGGCGGTGCAGGTACTGATTTTCTCCCTCGCCCGCTTGCGGGAGAGGGTAAGGGGAGAGGGAAGAATCAAATAATGCGGCCAGGTGACTGGCCGTTTGTTTGTCTAGCTTTAGTCTTGGTCGCCTACTTGGCTGCATGGAGCTGGCAGCAGGATGGGGCCACTCGGGTGCGGGTCTACCAAGAGGGCAAAGTCTTTGCTGAGGTAGATTTAAGCGCAGAGCGAGAGTTACAGGTGGCAGGCCCACTTGGGATAACCGCAATTGAGATTAAAGCGGGCCGAGTACGGATCAGTGCCGACCCAAGCCCTCGCCAATATTGTGTGCGGATGGGTTGGTTGGATCAGGCGGGCCAAATGGCGATTTGCTTACCCAATCGAATTAGCATTGAGCTTTTAGGTGCTCGCCCTCATGACTTCGACAGCCTCAGTTACTGAAATCCGCCTTAAACCCAGCTTGGATGATGTACGCATTGCCCGTTATGCTGCGCTAGCCATTGCGCTATCGGTATTAGAGGCGGGTATTCCTTCGCCTATTCCTGGAATTAAACCTGGGCTGGCTAATATCATCACCTTGATTGCTTTATGGCGCTTTGGCTGGGGGGATGCGGCATGGATTTGCCTGCTTAGAATTATGGGCAGTGCCATTGCCTTAGGCGGATTTCTATCGCCAGGCTTTGCTATGAGTCTAACGGGTGGGCTATGCAGCTTGCTGGCGCTTGCGTTTGCTTCACGTTTGCCTAGGCGCTGGTTTGGCCCCGTTAGCCATTCCTTGCTGGCGGCATTTGCGCATATGGCTGGGCAGCTATTATTGGCGCGGCTCTGGTTGATTCCGCATAATGGCATCATTAATTTAGTCCCCATCTTTGCTGCGGCCGCATTAGTTTTTGGGCTAGTAAATGGGGTGATTGCGGCAAAATTGCTGAATCGTGGGTGAAAACGTTCAAAAAGTGCTAAGGGCGGATGAAACCCAATCCTATCAACTTAAGCGATATGCCATTCGTAGGGCGGGTGAAACCCGCGAGTGATGTTGAATAAATACGCGGGTTGCACCCGCCCTACAGTAAATATCATTGATTTGGTTTTCTCTGTCTCTACAGACCTTTAGCTGTTAAGTCGTTTTAATAGGTTTTAAATGAAAACAATTACATTGGCTTTTACCGGCGCATCCGGTCTGCCTTATGGCTTGCGCACCCTAGAATGCTTGCTGGCGGCGGGTTGCACCGTGCATGTGCTTTACACGCAGGCGGCGCAAATTGTGGCAAAGCAAGAGCTGAATGAAACCTGGCCTTCGCGCGCGGCTGATCTGGCGGTGTATTTTCGCCAGCGCTATGGCGTTACTGATGAATCGCAGCTGCAAGTCTTTGGTCAGCAAGAATGGTTTGCCCCGATGGCATCCGGCTCTAATCCCGGTGACGGCATGATTGTTTGCCCCTGCACCATGGGCGCTTTATCGGCGATTGCGGTGGGCGCTTCGGATAATTTATTAGAGCGCGCTGCGGATGTGATGATTAAAGAAGGCAAAAAATTAGTGGTTGTTCCACGTGAAGCACCTTTTTCGGTGCTGCATCTGGAGAATATGCTCAAGCTGGCTAAGCTAGGCGTAGTGATCTTGCCGCCTAATCCAGGCTTTTATCACCATCCTAAAACCATCGCCGATTTAGTCGATTTTGTGGTGGCGCGGATTCTAGATCAGTTCCAAATTCCGCATCAGCTGATGCAGCGCTGGGGGGACAAGGGATGAGTTTTAGAGTTAACTGGCCCATTTGGAAAACGGCTTGTTTGGCCTTACTTGCACTGTGGTTCTGGCCCTCGTTCGCCCCGCACGACCCTTGGAAGCCCGATGAAAGCTATATCCTTGGCCTAGTGTATGAATACACGCTGCGAGATAACTGGCTGGTGCCGATGTTATCTGGCGAGCCTTTTATGGAAAAACCGCCGCTGTTTTTTTGGACGGCAGCGGGCTTCTCTCGCTATATCTTTACCTGGCTGCCTGTGCATGCAGCCGCAAGGCTGGCTGCGGCATTTTATATTGCGCTGACCTTTATTTTTGCCGCCTTAGCCGCAGGGCAATTTGCTGCTCGCAGCCGATCGAATAATCCATCGCAAGCGGCATGGCTCACGGCTATTTTGCTGGCAGGCACGTTGGGCTTGGTCGGCAATGGCCATCATATTCTGACCGATAGCGCCTTATTTGCTAGCTTTGCTATCGCCCTCTACGCGTTCTCTGTCTTTCCCCTGCGGCCACTCGCCAGCGGCCTATTGATGGGCACGGCTTGGGGAATGGCGTTTTTAACTAAGGGTTTATTGGGGCCAGGCTGCCTTGGTTTGGCGGCTTTGCTGTTGCCGATTGCTGATCGCACTTATCGGCAAAAAGCCTATTTGCTAACACTTGCTATCGCCTTGCTGGCTGCTTTGCCTTGGTGGCTAATCTGGCCTTGGCGCTTATGGCTGGCCTCGCCAGAGTTATTTCATACTTGGTTTTGGGTGAATAATCTTGGGCGCTTCTTGGGGGAGAATAACCTTGGCCCAGAATACGAGCGTGGCTTTTACCTGAAGATTCTGCCTTGGCACGCCTTCCCGCTGATCCTCTATCTGCCGGTATTATTCTTCAGGCAACGCCTCGATGCATTTAAAAACGCCGCCCCAGCAGCGCTACTTTGCCTGCTGACTTACACCATATTGTCCTTGGCTAAAACCTCGATGGAGCTATACGCAGTACCCGCTGTAGTAGCGTTTGCCGTATGGATGGGCGCGCAAGCATCTAGCATCCCCGCCGCCTTCGAGCGCCGCTTCGGCCTTGTTGCCCTGTGCTTAGTGGCTGTTAGTGCCTTACTACTTTGGTGGGCATGGGCTGCTCTCTATTTCGGTCTGCCTTTGCAAGCCAGCCTAATGTACTACTTACCGGGCTTTGCAGAAAAACCAGCTTGGCTGGGCGTGCTGTTTGCACTTGCACTCACCATCATCGTGTGGAATCTAGCTTGGCGAGCCCCGCAGTGGGCCAAACACCAAGGCGCGGTGCGTTGGCTGGCCGTGTTGGTAATGAGCTACGGCCTATTATTCAGCCTGCTGCTACCCGGCTTAAATTACAGCAAAAGCTATAAACCGATGATGCTGGATTTAGCCACCCAACTAGACAAAACCCAGTGCCTAGCCAGCTTTGGCCTAGGCGAGCACGAAAGAGGCAACTTTCACTACTACACCACCATGCGAGTGCAGCGCTTCGAAATAGGCCGTGGCAAAGCATGCCCGCAGCTCTTAACTCAAGGCAGCACCATGCCGGCGAATATTGGGGAATATAGCCTGCTGAAGAAAACGACAAGGGCAACGGATAGGGACGAGGAGTTTAGTGTTTGGCGTAAGAAATAATTTATGTTACTTACTTCTTGCTGATATTATTCTGTTTTAGTTGCTTGTGTTGAATGGTGCTGTGCGAGCAAGGTGAGTAACTTCATTTAATGGGGTTCGGTTTTCATCATCACACCATTCTTGCCACATTTAGTAGGGTTTCGCTATTTAGCGTGGTATTTTCTGTGGATCTAGGGTGTTTACATCTTTTCCTGAACGCAGAAGAGATATGGTGCAGCTTGGGATGGGGATGGAATAATGGATTTGTTATCCGCGATTAACAGACTCGTAGGAGAGGACTATCTTGATGAGTGGTCTTCTTGCGTCAAGGATTTACCTAGGGATCAGCGAGCGGAAGCCTTCAGATCTGCGGAGCCGCTTTGGATTAAGCGGATGGTTAGCGAGGGGAAGCTACTAATTCATCCCGTTGTGGCGGCAGACCTTAAAAATCGGGAGTGGAAGCCAATTGATCTACACCGGCGGATGATCTGGGCAAGTGTCCTCGCGTCCATTGATAGCCCGCAAGGGAAAGAACGTTTTAATGCGAACAAGGCGAGAATTGTTAAGAAGCATGGAAACGACTGGTGGTTTGATATTTACAAGAGGGTCAAGCCTGCCTATGCGGCACGCATGAGGATCAAGAAGAATCAGGAAAGTCATGGGCCTGTGCTTAACCACATGGCGAGGCATAGTTCCGTGTTCGCCTTAGCTTTGCACGAAGAGCGTGAGGCAGCTTTAAAAATGATTCCAAAAAACTAAATAACTGGGGTCAGGGCAGGGCTAAAGCTTTACCAGCCCAACATTTGGATATGCATCGCAACTTGTTGGGCAGATAAACCTTGCCCAACCTACGTGCAACAGAGAATCTGCCGATTGCAAACCCTGCGCCGGTGATCCCCACATTAAATGAATTGGGAGGATTTATGTCATTCGATTCAGAAGAGTTATTTCAATTGCTGGCCAAAAAAGATTGGATTGTCATTTCAAAATTGATGTATAGAAACTCGAAGATTATAGGTTCGAATCCAATAATGTCTCATGCAATTCAGCTGTTTGAATCTGAATTTTTTCGTGAGACAGACGAGTTGATGCCTGGCGAAAGAAAAAAGGCATACGAATTTCCTGGGCTGATTATTGATCTTAATCAGCATTCGTTTTCACGGTCGTTTGTTGATACATTTGTTGATAAAAAAATATCTCTGTTAACAGAACTAAAAAGCGACTCACTGTTTAACTATGCCGTATCTAATCAGCATAGAGAAAGCGCGAAGAGGGTTATTCGAGAGTTTCAGAGCAACAAGCCAGAGGTTGTCGCGGACGCCAAGAGGCAACACGTATCAGTTAAGGCAACCGAAACCAGCTCAGGTAAACCAAAGACTATCAATCTATTCAAATCCAATATGGAGCAGTGTTTCTTTGAAGCAGTGCGGGATGCTTTTCCGACATATCATCCTTACCCGAATATTGCGCTGAGCACTATCTTGGACTTTAAGGCAATAGATAACCAGCTCTCGCCCCAAGAGAAGGAATATTTTTTTAAAGCTTTAATAGATTCAGTTGTTTTCGACACAAGGCATGGATATGAGCCGAAGTATTTCATCGAGCTAGATAGCTCTTTTCATGACAGCGATCGCGCCAGACATAATGACAAGATGAAAGACAATATCTTTAGGGCTGCTAATGCCAAACTCATAAGAATCCGCCCTCACAAGTCCAGCGAGATATCTACAGCAAAATTTAAAGAGTTAATTCTTGAAATTATGCGTGGTATGTGAGAGAAAAAAATTGGGGGCACTCATTAACTCTCTTCGTCAATAACACGTAGGTTGAACTAAGACTTTACCTGACATGCACCGCAACTTGTTGGGCAGATAAACCTTGCCCAACCTACGTGCTGGTATGTTTATTTATTGTGAAAATAACAAGTGCTATTTAAGATCGTTGTATTTAATGACTCCTAAACTGAAACAGTTATGAAAAGAGTAATACGTTTAGGTGACCAAACAAGTCATGGTGGTGTAGTGCTTAGTGGCGCATCAACGACGAATATGTTCGGTAAGCCCGTTGCCCTACTTGGGGATAAAGTGAGCTGTCCAGTACCTGGACACGGTGTTTGCCCTATCGTTGAGGGTGACCCTACGTGGGCAGTAGGCGGTAAAGCGGTCGCGTTGGAAGGCCATAAGACCTCTTGCGGTGCGGTGTTAATATCCTCCATGCCGGAGGTCGGCCGTGCTTATGAAGGCAGTGGTACTGCTTCTCGCAGTAAAATAGCGGCTACAGCAAAAGAAAACATCATTGCTGCCACCACTACACTTGCAATAATGGCGCTTATTTTTGACGACAAATACCAGCTAATCGATGATTCAACACAAACTCCTTTAGCTAATCATGCTTATGCTATCGAGCGAGAAAATGGGGATGTCGAGCACGGAGAAACAGACAAAGATGGGCATACACACCTTTTAGCTTCTGTTGCTAAAGCTGAAAATATAAAAATTTACTTAGAGGGCTGATCAATGCCAAATCAAACCTTAACCTCACCATCAGGAAAAGAATTAATCCTTGTTGCCAACAAAACCACCACTAGTAAAGAAAATGACGAAATAAAGAAAATATTGGTTGCCCGAGAAACAATTGAAGTGATTGTTGGAGAGAATATCGGGGTCAATCCTGGTTCAATATTTGGGCACGCAGCTATTGATATTGATGGTGTTGTTTACAGCCGCGCTCACGAAAAATACGCGGTAATCGATAAGAACAAATACATAAATGGCGGAGAGAGTTTGCCAAATGGGCAAGTATCAACTGGGCAACGTGGCTCTAGGAACTCGGTAGGCGTTATTTTGAGACTATCCCAAAGAGAAAAGGCTGTCGTATTGACAGAATTAAAGCGACGAGTGGCTGCCGACTCTCAGGCCCGCCAGAAAAACTCAAAGGATACGGACTACAGCATATTTAGTAACAGCTGCAGCAGCAATGTTGCAGATGTTCTTGAGTTAGTTGGAGTGCTGGCCCATGACCCAAGGTTTTTACCGTTTCCTGTTTCCCCAAAAGAGCAATTAGCTGTATTAAAACGCTCAAACCGTGTTGTTAAAACCATTGAATACCCTAAGGTGTCACAGTGAGCAAAAGATTTAGTACCTCAGCCAGGCTTGGATTTACTGTATTAAACTTATTTCAGTTCGGGTTAATCATTGCATCAGGGGTTTTTCGTAAGAAGGCATGGCTGACTTCCGACTATGTAACGGATATACCGCTTCCATCTCCCGCCTTGACAACATCAAACTGGCTATTCATTGCATGGTTAGCCAGCATTGCACTTGCTGCTCTTTGGGCAATTAAAGATAAAAACAGCAGATTAATTATTTGCCTTGTAAATCTAATTGTATTTCCCAGCCTGCAATTTTTCTGGTTCTTATCATATGCTGGATAAATGAGGGGTTACGATCATTAGCACGGTAGGTTGGGCTAAGGCTTTACTAAGCGTTTAGAAATAAATATCATTTGTAGATAAATGCGTTTTCCTAAAATACAGTGTAAAAATAGCTAAAGATATAGCCTAATTTCATAAAAATATAACTTTACTTTCTAAATTGTTAGTATCAGCCCAACAATCTAATTAAGTACCGCAACTCGTTGGGCAGATAAAGCTTGCCCAACCTACGTGCTGCTTGTGCATTTTGCCAGACCGCCCCTTTGTGCGAGGGAGTAGGAACATAATGAATGAAAATACGGTTCACATAGTTGAAGCAACACTTGCCGATGCACAAATAATTTATCAAATGCAATTGGTATCATTTAAGGGTCTATTAGATCGGTATCAAGATTTTGAATTAAGCCCCGCCGCAGAACCTATAGAAAAATTTATAGCCAGAATGAATCAGGCTAATTCTACATACTTCCTTATTTATTTTGGTTCTGTACTTGTAGGTGCAATCAGAATACAGCAGAATAATAAGGAAGAAATATGCCGTATTTCTCCGGTTTTTATTTTGCCAGAGTACAGAAATAAGGGCATTTCACAGAAAGTATTTGAAATTATCGAAAGCAAATACAAGCCAAGAAATGGATGGCAGCTTGATACTATTCTGGAAGAGGCGGGAAGTTGCTATTTATATGGAAAATTAGGCTACAAGAAAACGGGGAAAATTGATTTTATTAAGGATGGGATGCATATCGTGCGTTACCAGAAAAATGCCTGACATCATTTTAGGCAGGCTTATTTGGCCGTCACTATCCTTGCAAGGATCGAAATAGGAATAGAGCTAAGTACTTATCAGCACACTGCATTTTTTTAGGTATTGAAATGATCACTCCCTGTAAATCTCTTAATCAGCCGGGCTGGCTTGATCTTCGGGCAGCGCTTTGGCCTGATTGCTCAAATGCTGAGCACTTGGCACAAATGGCGTTGTTTTTGGCGTCCCCGCAGCGTTTTGCCCAATTTGTGGAATACGATCAATCAGGCAGGGCGCTTGGGTTTATTGAGCTTGCGGTGCGGGGCGATTATGTAAATGGCACGGAGTCTTCGCCGGTTGCATTTCTTGAAGGAATCTACGTTGAGCCAAGCGCCAGACGGCGTGGTATTGCGGCTAAGCTGGTTGCCACCGCCGAGCAATGGGCTAAAGAGCATGGTTGTAAGGAATTGGCCTCTGATGCTGCAATAGACAACTCCCAGAGCCATGCCATACATCAATCACTCGGTTTTAATGAAACTGAGCGGGTGGTGTTTTTCAAAAAAGCGCTGTGATGCGGGCTTGTGTTAAAACGCCCTGCATAAATATCAATCCCCACCGGATCACTGCTATCAAAGCCGTCGCTGTTTATTTGCTAAAAAAACTGACGCACTTACGGAATCGCCATGATGTTACCTAGCTTGCTGCAATCGTCCGCTGCGCGCACCTGGCTGTTCTACGGCGATAGCATCACTCATGGTGTGCTGCATACAGCGGGCGCGCGTTGTTTTAGCGAGCACTTTACCGAGCGGCTGCGTTTTGAGCTGGAGCGGTCGGATGATGTGGTGCTCAATACGGCGTGCTCTGGGCATAACACGCGGCAGATGCTGGGCCATTTCCCCCTGCGCGTGGCACGCTTTAAGCCGGATGTACTGCTGCTGATGGCCGGAATGAACGATTGCAACAGCAGGCTGGCAGATGGGCAATATGTGCCGCTGGACGAATTCTGCGCCAATCTAGCCTCGATGATTTCCGCCGTGCGAGGCTGGGGTGGCGAGGTGATTTTGCAGACCGTTACTCCCGTGCTGCCGGGGCAGGCCCCCGAGCGGGCGTTGACGCTGCCACAATACAATGCGGCGATGCACAGCCTGGCAGCAGAGCTGGCCGTACCCCTGATCGATCACGCCGCCGTGTGGGAAGCCCTCGCCGCAAAGTTGCCCGTCTATATGGCCGACGCCTTTCACCCCAATGCCCGTGGCCATATCCTGCTGGCGCATACTCTTTTCCGTGCGTTGGGGGTTTTTGATGAGGCAGCGCCTAGCTGTAAACTTGCCTGAGTTGGATATATGGTTTTAAAAATTGCGCTTTAGCTTACTTTTACCTTTGAAAAGGCCTTACTTAAATGCATAGCGTGCAGCTTTCTGAGTATTTCAGGCTATTAAATTTTCCTCAGAAGCTAGGGGTAAAGTCGGCGCGTTGTATGGTCTGGCTGCATGGCATAGGGGAGCGTGGGGATGATCTTTCTTTGGTCTCTAGGTATGGCCTTCCTGCCGCGCTTAAAGAAGGCCGCCTTACTGTTAACGCGGATGTGATTTGCCCTCAGCTGGAGGCTGGGCTGACTTGGTCCGCCGAACGTCTTGCACAGCTAATGGCTGAGCTTAGAAAACACTACGAGGTAAGTGCTGTGTTTGGCTACAGCCTTGGTGCTGACGGGGTTTGTGGTTTGCTTGCTGATTTTGGTTCACAGGCAAGTATCCATATTGCGATTGCACCTAGTGCTTTGGTGCCGATTGTTGCCTGCCAGGCTGCTACAAGGTTTCTGGTCATTTCGGGGGAATATGATCCTTGGCTTGAAGCAGATGCTTTTCTTGACGCCATTCGGGCAAGTGGCGGGGAAGCAGATAGTGCTGTAATGCAGGGGGAGGGGCATTACATCTCCGAATCAGCTCTTGCTCACCCGAAACTTGTTGCCGCGCTTGCATCTATTGGGATTGCTTTTGTTTGCTGCTGAAATGGAGCCTAACTCCTCCTTAATTTTATGGTTTTGAAGCCCTGAAGGATGGGCTAGCTTTATCAAACAGCCCTGTGCTCTTGCCTTTAGTTTTTCATTTAGTTTCCTTATGTCCCATGTCTCAGGATTCCAATGCGAGCCTTACTCATCATTTTTTTTGTTCTCTTGCTATCAGGCTGTGGGGATGTTTATTGCTATCTAAAGAGCGGTGAGGTCGGACGGGCATTGAATAAAGAGCTTCGTCATAAGAAGAGTACGCAGGTAGAAATAGCCAAACTGACAAAATTTACATGGGATGAGTTTTTTCTTTTTGGCCCCCATCAGAGCACAAGCGAGGTGTGTAAACGCTTGATGCTTACTGCCGCTGAATGTCAATCGGTGTTCAAGATCGAGTCCGTAGACGAAGGGGACATGCTGATGGTTTTTCGTCTAAAGGGGCGGATTGTGCATACAGAATTGCATCGCCGTTATTTTGGGGATTTTACGCCTGCGCCTAAAACGCCATTTACTCCACAAACCGCAGTTTTCTTAGTTGAAGGAAAGGGGGCTTCTAATAGTGCTTGGTTGAAGTTACGGCCAAAAACGTAAGTACTGGTTTTTGTGAAAAAAGCGAGTTTTCTTTAGGTGGCTTGGTCATATTCGCTGTGCCAATCGCGTAGTTCATCAATAGGATGCAAACCATGGAAGCTTTTCCTCCGCTCTCGCAAGTGCTGTCAAAGTTAAATGCTCTGGGTATTTCTTTGCCAGATGGCCCAGTTTTTATAGATGGCTATGGCGATTCGCCGGAGCTATCCGAAGAGCTGTTAGCGTTAATTCGCGAAGGCAAAAAACGTGCAGGCACTGGTTTGTTGTGGGGGCATGAAGCGGATCAAGTGCCTGTGCCATGTGTGGGCGATTTGCAGATTGTGCTTGATCACCATAATGAGCCAGCGCTGATTACGCGTGTTGTGAGCACTTATATCGTGCCGTATTCAGAAGTGACTGCCGAATACGCCGCGATTGAGGGTGAAGGCGATGGCTCTTTGGAATACTGGCGTCAGGCGCATTGGGGGTTCTTTGCACGAGCATGCGAGCAGCTAGGTCGCCAGCCTGCGGAGAGCATGCCGGTTGTATGTTGCATTTTTGAAGTGCTGCATATTCTGCCCGTGGCGGCTTAGCTTTATTGGGTTTAGGTCTTCTTCTCTGTCTTTTGCATAAGGATTAGCTATGCATGTCGCCATTCTTACTTTTCAGGGTTTCAATGAGCTTGATTCTTTTGTCGCGCTTGGTGTGCTTAAGCGAGTGCCGGGCTGGCGGGTCAGCATTTGCTGTCCGGAGGCGACCGTCACTTCCTTGAATGGGGTAACGATCCATGCACAGAGTTTATTGGATGAGGTGGCAAGTGCAGATGCGGTGTTGGTGGGAAGTGGCTCTAAAACCCGCGAGGTGATTAATGATCCGCAAATTATGGCGCAGCTAAAACTAGATCCTAGCCGGCAGCTGATTGCCGCTCAATGCTCGGGAGCGCTGGTGTTGGCGAAGTTGGGTCTTTTGGGGGCGATTCCTGCCTGTACCGATCTCACCACTAAGCCTTGGGTGATCGAGGCGGGTGTTGAGGTGCTGAATCAACCCTTTTATGCCAAAGATAATATCGCCACCGCCGGTGGTTGCTTTGCCGCACCGTATCTTGCCACATGGGTAATTGCTAAAACGGCGGGCATCGATGCTGCCAAAGAAGCGCTTTATTACGTAGCGCCAGTAGGGGAAAAGGAAGAATACGTGGCGAGAGCAATGAAGAATATTGCGATGTATTTGGCTTGATTTTGAGTTGCCAAAAATAGCACGGTAGGTTGGGCTAAAGCTTTATCAGCCCAACAATCTAATTACGTACCGCAACTCGTTGGGCAGATAAAGCTTGCCCAACCTACGTGCTGGTAGCCTCACGCTAGGAGTCTTCTGTGGTATTTTTTGCGATTTCACGCGGTGCGTTTGAGAGCTATGTCAGCCTTGGTCTAGTGGGCACGCAGCTATGGGTTTCGGCGGGCGTGATTTCCGGTGAGGAGCTGGCAACTTTGCGGGCGGAAGGTATCGAGGTCTCGAATTTCAACTACACGCTAGAGCCTAGGGATAGTGCCGGAATTGAAGGTGCAGTAGAAACCATTATGGAACATCATCCAAACCATACGGTTTGGGTGGGGCGGTGATAAAAAACCAATACTTAGGCTGCCAGCTGTTTCAAACTGACCCTGCGAAACAGCGCCATCAGCGATAGTGCGGCGCAGGTTAGGGCGGCGACTAGGGCGATCCAGTAGCCCTGCACGCCATGGCCCGGAATGGTGGCCGTGCCAAAAGTCAGGAAGTAGCCTAGTGGAATGCCGATCACCCAAAATGCGGTGAGGTGAATCAGCATAGGGCCACGGGTTGATTTATAGCCGCGCAATACGCCAGCTACCACCACTTGTGTGGCGTCTGAAAACTGGAAGAAGCCCGCTAGCACCAGCAGTTGGCTGGCCAGAGCCAGCACAACGGTATCGCTGGTGTAAAAGCCTGCGATAAAGCGCGAGGCAAAAATCATTGATGTGCCAGTTAATAGGGCAATAAATAGGCCCATATGAATCCCGCTTTGGCCAATAAAGCGGGCGTTTTTATAATCTCCAGCGCCTATCGCATGACCCACGCGCACTGTTAGCGCCGTACCAAGCGCCATCGGCACCATAAAGGTGAGCGATGAAAAATTAAGTGTGATTTGGTGCGCCGCCACGGTAACGGTACCCAGACTGGCAATCAGTAGGCCAATCAGGCTAAACGCACTGACTTCCACAAAGAACATCATGCCGATGGGTAAGCCCAGCCTAAGTAGTTGTTTTTGCGCTGCCCAGTCTATGCTTTGCCATGCGCGAAATGGGTGGGTATCTTTGTAGACTGGCGCATAACGCACCCAAGCTGTTAACAGCAGAAAGTTAACCCACACACAAAAAGCCGTTGCCCAGCCGCATCCCACGCCACCTAAGGCAGGAAAGCCCAGATGCCCATTAATTAACACCCAGTTGCAAGGTATATTTAACAGCAGGCAGAAGATGGAGATCACCATCATGGGCTTGGTTTGATTTAGCGCTGCGCTATAGCAGTATAAAACGCGGTAACAGGCAAAAGCCGGTAGCCCCCAGCTGACTGCTTTTAAAAACTCGCCAGCTTTATATGCAACGATAGGCTCAAGCCCTAGGTGGTTAAAAATTGGCAGCAAAAAACGGACTAATATCAGGCCGATCAGCGATAGCAGCAGGGCTTGCCTGAGGGCTTGTTGGGTTAAATTTGGGATGGGCTTTAGATCGTTAGCGCCAATTTTTTGCGCCACTAGCGGGCTAATTGCCAGCAAAAATCCCATTAGCGTCACCATCATCGTGACCCAAATCGAAGATCCAACCGATACCGCCGCCAAATCACCCGCTGAGACATGCCCTGCCATCACTGCATCGATAAATGCTGTGCCAGAGGTGGCAAGCTGGCCAATGGCGATGGGCCATGCAAGATGCCAAGTGGCGCGAATATCGCTTAGTCTTTTATGCATATCATCTACAAAATGGATTGGTCGGCTCGTATTCGGAGAGTAAATCAGGGTAGCGGCGATTGAACATCAGCGCATCTTGCAAGCTCACATCAAGCACCACCACGCTGCCATTAGCTATGGTTTGCGTGCTAAAGCCTAGACTTGTTGCTGCGGCAAAAGCTTTGGAAAGTGATAGTGGCGAGGTGTTGCGCTTGGCACTTAGGCGCAGCCAGCTTTGTTTTTTCCAACGCAGAGCGGGGTGAATTTCGCGAGCAACTTGAGTTAATTCTGGGGCTAGGCAGTCGTACATGGCAGCATTCCTAATTCACATAGTGGGAAGCTGGTCGCAAGGTTTTTTAAATTGGATGCGGCCAACGCTTTAGCGATATTTTCCCTAGGGCGCGCCTCGCAAGTTGTCGATTAATTGGCGCGTAAAACAAAAAAACCCGCAAGCGCGGGTTAGGGCGCTTTAGCTGCATTTATAAAGCGCCCGCAAGCTGGCAAAATCAACTCGGCGCTGTGTGTTTCATTCTGGCGGCGAGTCTGCTTGCTGTCAAGCCGCTTTATTCAGGATTTTTTGAATCGATCATTAAGGTGATGGGCCCATCATTGATCAGCGCTACTTGCATATCGGCCCCAAACACACCCGTTGGAACGGGTTTGCCAAGCAACTGGCTAAGCTTGAGTACCATGGCGTTAAACAGTGGCTCAGAAACTTCGCCTTTAGCTGCCTTGCCCCAAGAGGGGCGATTCCCTTTGCTATAAGAGCCAAATAACGTGAATTGCGATACGGCTAAAATATCACCTTGGGTATCTAATACCGAGCGATTCATTCTTTGCTCATCGTCTTCAAAAATACGCAAATTGCATATTTTATTGGCGGCCCAGTTTAAATCGTTTTCTGTATCGTTATTTTCAATCGCAATCAAAACTAATAGGCCATGGGCAATTTGGCCAGATATACGCTCTGCAACGCTTACTTTGGCTTGGCTAACTCTTTGAATTAATACGCGCATTTTGATTCTCTAGATATCATCAACGATAGACAATTCTTTGGCTTTAATGTTCCATTTTCCTGATTATGCCTCTTGCTCAATCTCATTATAAATATCGTAGGGCGGGTGCAACCTTTGATCGACGTTGAACAAAATGTGGGTTGGCAACTGGCCTACAAATTCAAAAACCAAGCTCAACACTTAAGAAATCCATTTGCACAGAGTTAATGGAGCAAGAGGCATAATCAGGTCCACTTTTATAAGGATAAATTAAGTACGATGTTAATTTTTATATTGGCTGCTGCGTGCAGAGCGAGCCGCTTCAGCAAAGCGTTGTGCTGAGCTGGCCTCTTCAGGATTGTGGATGTTGAGTAAATCATTTTTTAGTTTGGTAGATAATTGCGGGTGCAAGTTAGCCATTTTATCTAAATCTGCAAGGATGCTTTCAAGTAGCAATGGTTGTTCTAATTTGCCAAAGTAGCGAGCTAGCCCAGACATTTTTGCCATTTGGATACGGAATTTTAAATCAAATAGATCTTTACGTACCACGCTAGGTGGTAGCGCTGAGTTTGGGCTTAATAAAACTGTTTTCTCAATTTCTATGTTTGCAGCCGAGCGCAAGGTGCTGCGGCCCCGTTTTTGTGGTTGAGCTGTTTGTTGCCTAAGCCGCTTAAATAGATTTACCTGATTATGTCTCTTGCTCAACCTCCTTGCTCAAACCACCTAAAAGGCCTAAGGTGAACGAACGTTCTTTTGTGGAGTGGTCGTCATGGCAATCAACCCAATCCAGATGCAAAAGGGG
>NZ_JAWQUO010000053.1:0-28241 GCF_033446605.1 Iodobacter sp. CM08
CGTTTCAATCGTCGAGCAGACCTGTGCGCTCTGATTCCTCGATTACTCAAAGCCGTGATGCAGGCTAAACCTTGTCCAAGAGGGGTATTTCAAGCCTTAATTGAGCAAGAGACATAATCAGGTTAATTTAAGTATCAAAGCCGGTGAAGTGATTGGCATTGTTGGGCGTTCTGGCTCTGGCAAAAGCACGCTGACTAAACTCTTGCAAAGGCTATATGTGCCAGAACGTGGCCGAGTACTGATTGATGGTATTGATTTAGGATTGGCCGATCCGGCATGGCTACGTCGCCAGATTGGCGTGGTCTTACAAGAGAATCTGCTATTTAACCGCAGCATTCGCGACAATATCGCTTTGGTTGATCCAGGAATGGGTATGGATAGGGTAATTCATGCCGCTAAGCTTGCCGGAGCGCACGATTTTATCGTGGAGCTGCCAGAGGGCTACGATACCGTAGTTGGTGAGCATGGCAGTGGCTTATCTGGCGGGCAAAAACAACGCGTTGCCATTGCCCGTGCTTTAGTTAGCAATCCACGAATATTGATTTTTGATGAAGCGACCAGTGCGCTGGATTATGAATCTGAACGGATTATCCAAAACAATATGAAAGCGATTTGCCAAGGGCGCACGGTGCTGATTATTGCCCATCGTTTATCGTCGGTGAGGGATGCGCATCGGATTGTGGCAATGGACAGGGGGCAGATTGTAGAGGAAGGGCCTCATCAAGAGCTTGTGAAAAAACCGGATGGTTATTACGCTCGTTTGCATGCGATGCAGGCAGGGTGAGTGTTGTTGGTTTGAAAACTGTGATGTTTATGATTTCTTAATTGAAATGGTGATCGATGATAAATAGGAGTGGGTTGGGATACATTGATAATTGTTTTGCTGTAAAAAGATTGAAAGGTTTTTATTGTAAGATCCGATATGCCGCTGTGTTGAATGAGTTTGTTAGTATTGGGGGTTTCGTGATTTTAGGGTTAAAAATGAGAAATCGTTATTTGCGGTATTGCTCTTATATTTTTGTATATCTATGTTTGATTTTGTCTGCATGCGGGGGTGGTGGTGATTCGCCTTCATCCAGCATGCCAGCCCCTCCACCTACTTCTGTTGTCGCTGGCTTGCCTCGGCCTAGCGCTGTATATATTTCCGAGATTTCATCCAGTGATGCTGATGGTTCGGGGGTATGGATTGAACTTTATAATAGCAGCAATGCTAATGTTTCTTTGAATGGTTTTAGTGTACGCGTTTCCGGTTTAGACGATTCGCTTGTTCAATATAATTTACCTCGAGATTTGCAGATTAAAGCAGGTGGGTATTTGTTGCTTGCGGAAAAAGGTAATTATGCGCAGCCCAATACTGATCAAATTACATATCTTGATCATTTCTCTAATTTGGCTTTATTAGGTAGCAATGGTGTTCTTGAGTTGCTCAAGGAAGGCGTGACGCAGGATTTTGTTCGCTTCGGAAGTAGTAAGGCGATCCCTCAAAGCGCTGGGCTTGGGCCAGGAGATAATATTATTGTTAAGCCTTCTTACGGGCAGTATTTAGTCAGGCAGGAAGGCCATTGGGCGCTGGTTTCTTTTGCTACCCCTGGTGGCCCTAATGATGTGCTTGCTAATGCTACGGATAATGATAAAGACGGTATTCCAGATAGCGCTGAAGTTGAAGGCGGCAGATTTGGCGGGATTGATTACTATGCGATGGGGGCAAGAGCCAATCAGCCGGATATTTTTATTCAAATGGATCATATGAAATCTAATGATCCAGGAATACTGCCTGTTAAAGATGCGCTACAAAAAGTAGTTGATGTGTTTAAAGCTCGCAATATTTCGGTACATTTTGATTCGGGCAGTTTATATAGTAATGAATTTAGCCTCGCTAACTTTAGTTTGGGTGGTGGGCGGACAAGTAGAAATAATGAAGTGGCTTATCATGCATGCGTGGGTGTCAGCCAGATAAGTGATGGAATTAGTTGTGCTTCAGTTTATACGTATAAAGATCAAAATATGGATATTCGGCGTAAGTATATTTTTCATTATCTTTTGATGGCTAATTCACAAAATATAAATGGGAGAATAAGCTCGTCTGGAAATGCGGAAAAGATAGGGAATGATTTTATTGTTACCTTAGGTGATTGGGGTTTGACGACTCATAGCGATAATGAAAAAAACAAATTAATTAATTTCCAAGCAGCAACAATAATGCATGAGCTAGGCCATAATTTAGGGTTGGATCATGGCGGGAATGATTCATTGAATTATAAGCCTAATTATTATAGTGTGATGAATTACCTTTATCAATTAATGGGTTTGGGAAGTGATCCAAAAACCACGTCTGCAGTTGAGCGATATTTCTTGGCGAAAAATACCAATGGCTTCGATTGGAATTCTTTATGTAAATTAGAGGCTGGCCCGTGCAGCAGAGATTTTAAAATGGATTATTCTGATGGTTCTGGAGCAAAGTTGGATGAAAATAATTTGAGCGAATCGGCCATGATAGGCCGAGGTTCATACGGGGCTTTTGCCGATTGGAATGTAGATCAGCAATTAAATCGAAGTAGCTATGTTTTAGATTTAAATGACGATGGTAGCAAAACGGTTTTATATGATTACAATGACTGGGCTAATCTGACTTTAGCTTTTGCGCGTGTTACCAGTGGTAATAGCGGGGCATCGATGAAAGGGAGTATTAACGTGGTTGCAGTAAATCCGATATTGAACGATAAACAGCGGTGGTCAGTAGAAAAAACACCATCAGTAAGCTTTATGTCGGCGGTGCGTCATGCGCGCTAGCTGGATTTGGGCCCTGCTCTGCGTGGCAGGGCTTGCTCAGGCTCAGGGGGCGGCGTTGCAGATCAGTGGCGCGAGTACGATGAAGCCGCTCTCGGGTGAGGTGCAATCGGCAAGGCTGGAAGCAGGGGCTGCATACTTTACGCTAGCAGAAGGCGAGGCGGTGGTGTCGCGCTGGCCACTAGCTTGGCGTGCCTTGCCCAAAGGCACGCTGCTGCTAACCGAGCGTGCGCCACATCCTGCTGGGCCGGTGAGCCGTCTACGTTTGCTAAAGGGTGATGAGCCTTGGTTAGAGCTGATTGCAGGGGGCTATGCAGGAACCACGGTGCAAGATGGTTGGCGTTTGGGCTTTAAAGATGGCAAGGCGCTTTTGGTGCAAAACGATGAAAGCCAGCCTTTTTTAAATAAAATGCGTCTCAAAGATCAGTCTGGCGCTAACTGGTGCTTACGTCTTTTAGCCATTCACGATGCACCTAAAGCCGCATCAGGCATGGCGCAAGAAGCACAAATCAAAGCAGATTGGCTGCGCTATTTACCCCGCAAGAGGCGCTGTTAAGTAGGTGTTTAATGCATAATGTTTTTACTAAGAGATATAAAGCGCCAATGCCCAGTCTTTGAGCGCACCTTAAAATAATTGCATAATATTTTTAGTTTGTTTTATGCGATATAATTAATCTGTACCAAGGCTATTATTGATTAATATGCATAATCAATAATAGCCTTTTATTCTAAATGTATATGACAAAATAATAGCATGGATAATTGCATGTATTAATATTGTGATTATTTTGCAACAAATAGAATAAACAATGTTTTTGTAAAAATTACCAATTCATTGCGCATAAACCAATTGCATATAGTTACCAAAATCCCACATAAATTACCATTCAATTAAATTGCTTGTCATTTTAATTGGGCTATCTTGCCGTTTGTCAGAATATTAATGCCGTTTATATAAATCAATACCTAAATACCGACAGTAGAACGATGTAAGGTATGACTGCATGATTGCCTTGGTTTATTGAAAGAGGCCTTTATGCAGCATGTCCGTGGTTTTACCCTGATTGAAGTCATGATTACCGTAGCAATTATTGGGATTTTGGCGAGTATAGCCGTGCCCAGCTATCAAGATTATGTCACTCGCAGCAGGCTGCTTGAGCCACAAAGTAAGCTGAGCGAGCGCCGTGTGCAGCTTGAGCAATTCTTTATGAATAACCGTACTTATCTTGGCTTTCCATGTAAACAAGATGCGGTGGGCTCAGAAAGTTTTAATCTTGATTGCAGTAATTTACAAGCCAATCAATACACCCTTACTGCTAAGGGTATAGGGAAAATGAATGGCTTTACCCTGAGCTACGATGACTTGGGCATCAAGGCCACGCCTGCCGCACCCAGCGGCTGGGCAACCAGCAGTAGCTGCTGGATCAGCAAAAAGTCAGGCTGCTGATGATGCTTAATAAGTCATATCAAAATAAGCCATATCAAGCGCAGGGCTTCACGCTGATTGAGCTGATGATTACGCTCCTGATTTTTGGCATCCTGATTGCGCTGGCAGGGGTTTCATTCCAAGGCTGGATAAAAGGCACCGAGCTGCGCACCTATGCAGAGTCATTTCAAAGTGCTGTGCAGCAAGCCAGATCCGAAGCGATTAAACGTAATGGCTATGTTGAGCTGCTGCTTACCAATGATCCGGTAGGGGCCAACAATCGCCAAGCCAATGCGGTGACACAAAGCAGCAACGGTAGCGCTTGGTTGATTCGGGCCTGCCCAGATTGCGTCAATATCAATACGGAGCCCGCTAATAACAACCCTCGCTATCCTTATATTGAAGGGAAAAACGTGGCTGAAGGCAATTCGGCGCGCTTTAATCTGCAAGCCGATCAAACGCTGCTTCGCTTTGATGCCTTAGGGCGGGCGCATTCACCGCTCACCCTGATTGTGGCGGATACCGCCCAAAGGGCAGTGCTGGCTGATTGCAATAGCAGCCCTGCCGGTAACAGCATCGTAAGAAATCCTGCTCGTATTTGCCTGCGTGTTGATGAGGGCGGCAATGCTCGCCTGTGCATGCCAGATGCACCTAAAAGCAATCCTGCTACCTGTGTAAGGAGTTGAGCGATGGTTAGCTCTAATCAGCAACGCGGCTCCATGCTGCTTGAGTGCCTAATCGGCATCAGTATTTTTTCCTTTGGTGTATTGGCCTTAATGGCTTTACAAGGCAATGCAATGCGCCATGCCAGTAGCAGTAGTACTCGTACTACCGCCACTCAGTTGATTCAGCGCTTGGATGGTGAGATGCGGGTCAATATGGATAATCTGGATGATTTTCAAATGACCAGCTGCAGCGGGGCCAAAGCAGGGCCAGCGGCATTATGGGCAGAGGCCGTGCAGGCTAGCCTTAGTGGTGCGCAGTGTAAGGTAGAAATTCAGGCCAATAGCGCAGGCAGTACCCCTTGCTCTAGACGAGCAACCATCTCAATTGCATGGCCTGTGGCACGCGGGGCCAATACGGGGGTTAAGGAAGGCGAGCTTGCTGGATCAAACCAAGCAATCAGTATTGCCGACATTAAAACCATCAGTGAAAGCAATAATCCATATGAAACAACCCACTTACTGTGTGGTGGCTAAGATGCAGCGCGAATCTGGTTTTGGTCTGATTGAAATGATGGTTGCTATGGTGATTGCTTTACTTGCCTCGGTGGCTATTTATCAAACATTTAATAGCAGTGAGGGATTTCGCCGCTCTACATTAGGCAATGGTAATGCCCAAAGCAGTGGTGGGATTGCCGTTATTCAAATCCAAAAAGATTTAGAGCGGGCAGGTTATGGCATTAGTGTAAATAAGGCTCTTAATTGCAATGTGGTATCAATTAATACCCAATTCAATAATTTTCCACTTGTGCCAGTGCTGATCGATAGTGGTGCACGTTCAGATCGCTTGACTATTTTATATAGCAATTCTAATGCGGGAGGGATGCCAGCTTTATTTGGTGAGGCAACCAATCATAGTTATGGTGATGATCAGTTTGCCAATATATTACTGGCTGGGCAATATAAAACCAATGATTTGGTGGTGGTATGGCCGGATTCAGGCTCTGGCGCTGCGGTAAATTGCCCCTTGTTTCAAGTGACTTGCACCAATGGCAATTGCCCTGCTGGCAATCAGCCGGTTTCTACCAAGGACTTTGCCTTGGGGCATAGTGATAATGCATGGAATAGCCGAAATCAAAATGCGCCATTTCCAGAAACCTTGCCTTTAAGCACTACGCGCTTAATGAATTTTGGCTCTATGGTACGCAGAAGCTATTGCGTCTATCAATCTGGCAATCCCAATGCATGTAATGGGGCAACTGATTTGAGTGATGGCAGCCTTATTAGCCAAGATGCCTTAGACGGGAAATCTGCCCTAGATGGGAAATGGAAAACCACCACGGAAAACATTATTCAACTGAAAGCACAATATGGCTTAGATACAAGACCTAGTGCCGATCATATTGCAAATACTGTGCAAAAGTGGACCAATACAACGCCAACGGACAATAAAACATGGAAGCAGCTTATTGCCATTCGTTATGCCGTGTTAGTGCGCTCGGCTTATGCAGAAAAACCTGATCGCACTGGGCAGTGTAATGCCTCGAAAGATGGGCAAAAATTTAAATGGTCAGGAGGGGCTTTTGTTCAGCCCGAGAACACCCAAGGTAGCAATACAGATTGGAAATGCTATCGCTATAGCGTGCATGAAACCGTGGTGCCACTGCGTAATCAATTGATATTAAATCAGCCTGATTTAATTAAATAAGCAAAAAAAGACGCTTAGTTGCGCAGATTGCTAGAGCACAGCAGGCTTAAATATATTTTTTATAGCTTTAAAGGTGTAGTGCATAAGGCTATGAGTAGATATAGCTTGGCATACTCAATGCATAGTTAGTAATTGTATGTTTGTTCAATATTATTTATGCAATACAACTTAATATAAATAGCGAGTAGATATGCCGATTTCATCAAATATTAAACAAGGCTCAGTTTTAAAACAAACGGGTTTGGTTTTGCTTATTGCTTTAATTGTACTGGTTGTTATGACTCTAGGATCGATTGCCTTGGTGCGCTCAATGATAGCTAGCAATCAATTAGCCAATAATTTAGCCCTACGCCAAGGAACCACGGCAGCGGCCGATGTGGCGCTGGAAAAAGCAAGATATTGGCTAGTGGCAGCGTCAATACGTGAGCCGCGTACTTTAGATCAGCAATCCAGAGCTAATGGTTATAGCCCAATAAATGTTGATACCCCTGTTGAGGGGAATAATTGGGCCGATGGCGTGGCGTGGGTGTGGGCAAATCCAAATGCTGGTAATACGGCACTGGCTCAAAATACTGAAATAGCTAAAACCAGTAATGCTAATGGCTATAGCGTAGCCTATTTTATTCAGAGAAATTGCAAAACAGCAGGCCGTAAAACCCCAAATGACAGTACTTGTGATTTGCAAAAAATGTCACCTGGCGCGCAAGAAAATAAGTCTATTTACCAGATGACTTATCAGATTACGGTAAGGGTGCAAGGCCCTAAAGATACCGTGAGTTTTTATCAGAGCACCTTGTATTAATGCTGGCGCGTAGAGAAATATGAATGGTCATGGTTGGGGGCAGAGTGAATACACTCTAATTATTAAGTAATAAATACTGGGGTTGGCTTCCCTTGCAGCAAACTAAAAAATCATCTGTGATTTTTATCGCTAGCCATTATTGCGCCCTATTGCGTTTGTTTTATACCCCGCTTAGTTTTTACGGAGAAAGTGATGAAAAAAATTGCCTTTTGTATTTTGGGCTTGAGTGTAAATGCACTTGCCGCTCAGACCGCAGATCAACCTTTATCCACATTAAGTATCGGGGATGTTAAGCCTAATGTTATGTTTGTAATTGATGATTCAGGCTCTATGGCATGGAGTTTTATGCCTGATTCGACCAGCTCCAATAAAAATAAACCTAGTTATAGAAATGCACAATGTAATACCGTTTATTACAACCCTAGTACGGTTTATGCGGCGCCCGTCAACGCAAATGGTAACTCCATGCCAAACGCATCGTTTAATAATGCTTGGTATGATGGCTTTGATACGGGGCGCAGAGGCGGCCCATCAAATAAAAATACATATAATTTAGCAAATCAGTTTTTTGCCTATGATAGTGTGGGTGGAAATGGCGGCAATGATTCATTGCAGGCTGCTTATTATTATAATTTTAGAAATGGTGATGCTGCAAAAAATGATTGCGATAGGGCCTCATATAATCAATTGTGGGAAAAAAAATTAATTAGCCCCGCAGAACAACAGAATTTTGCAAATTGGTTTAGTTATTACCGCACCCGTATGCTAATGATGAAATCTAGCGTGGGTATTGCATTTGCCCCAGTTGGTGATCGCTACCGTGTGGGTTATTCATCTATTAATAAGCTTTTAAAGTCAAATTATGACCGCAATAGTTTTTTAAATATCAATACCTATGACAATACTCAAAAAAATAACTGGTACAGCTTACTTTATGCCACTCCACCTGTAGGTGGCACGCCATTAAAAAAAGCGCTCAATACCATCGGCCAGATTTATTCAGGGAAAATGCCTTCCTCAAGTGTGACGGATCCTATGCAATACACTTGCCAGCAGAACTTTACGATTCTGACTACGGATGGTTATTGGAATAGATCGGGGGATGAGGTCAATGTTGGGGATACGGATGCAGGCGCAGATATCCCACTACCGATGAGAGATCCTAACCGGCAGGCTAATACCCTAGCCGACGTGGCAATGCATTATTTTAAAAATGACATCCGCCCGAGCATGGAGAACAACACGCCAGGCGTAGAGGCTTTTGCTGGCGGGGCTAAGGGCCGCCAAGTGATGCGCACCTATACATTGGGGCTGGGCGTGGATGGTAAATTAAATCGCAAGGATTACCCTGATCCCTTGTCTGGCTATGTACCTTGGCCCGTGGTGGTGGGCGATACAGAAAGCACGATTGATGATTTGTGGCATGCAGCAGTTAATGGCGGCGGGCAGTTCTTTAGTGCTAAAGACCCGAGTGCTGTTGCCGCAGGGCTATCGAGTGCGCTAAGCGATATCGAAGCAAAGACGGCCTCGGTGGGGTCGGCAGATGTATCTAGCTCTTTTATGAGCGCCACTGACCGCTCTATTTATTACAGCTCTTTTAAAACCGTGGTTTGGTCGGGCAATGTGGTGGCCAATACTTTAAATCTACAAACGGGGCAGCCAGACCCAATACCACTGTGGTCTGCACAAGATGTACTGGGGGCAATGAATCCAGACAATAGAAAGATTTACACCTGCAGTGCTACAGCATGCAATCGCTTTACCGATTTCAAAACCAGCAATAGTGCACTGAATAGTGCTTTAAGCAATGGTGTAGCAAGGCTGAATACTAATAATGGCTTAAGCAGTGATCAGCAAAAAAATAACACCACTGGGGCATTAATTAATTACCTGCGGGGTGATCAAAGTAATGAATTTAAACCCGTCGTACTAAACCCTAGCTCCTTGTATCGAATCCGAAGCGGGCGTTTGGGTGCCATTGTGCATGGTGGGGTGAGCTTTGTTAAAAAGCCGAATAAATCGTATACCGATGCTGGTTATGTGAACTATGTGCGCAGCAATACCAACCGGCTAGGCATGGTTTACGCTCCTGCTAATGATGGCATGCTGCATGCTTTTAGGGCCGATACGGGGGCTGAAGAATGGGCATTTATTCCGCCTAGTGTTGTGCCTAATTTATGGCAGCAGGCCGACCGTAGCTATACCCGTGATTTTAAATATTCGGTGGATGGGGCGCCCACCATTGCGGATATTAAAGTGGGCAGTAATTGGAAAACCGTGCTAATTGGGGGCTTAAGAGGCGGTGGTGGTGAGTTTTATGCGCTCGATATTACTAACCCTAAGTCACCCCAGCCTTTGTGGAGCTTTCATGAGCCTCGACTAGGACAAACTTACGGATTCCCAGTGGTAGGTAAGGTCAACGGGCAGTGGAAAGTGCTGCTTAGTAGTGGCTACGATAATAGTGATGGCAAGGGTTATGTGTTTGTGTTGAATGCAGGCACCGGGGCGCTGGAGCAAACGCTATCAACTTCTTGCGTCAATAGTGGCACCACAGCAGGTGGGCGCTGTGGCATCGCTAAAATTGGCGTGCTGATGCAGAGTCAAAATGTGGACGATAGTATTTTGATGGCTTATGCAGGCGATTTGGCCGGTAATCTTTGGCGCTTTAAACTGGGCGATGGCAGCAGCCAAGCGATTAAAGTAGCCCAAACGGGCACAGATGCACTACGCCAGCCAATCACGACGGCACCTGTGATTGTGCCTCACGATGTAAACAGCGCTACGCCCATGCATTACCTGACGTTTGGCACAGGGCGTTATTTAAATCAGGCCGATATGGTAAGCAGCGATACCCAAACGTTTTATGGGCTGATTGTGAATCCTGCAAGCACCATTATGGATAATAGCTTTGCGGCCCTGCGGACTTCATCGGCTTTAAGCCCGCTGGTCTTAGAAAAAACCTGCGATAAAACCATTAAAGATAATCTGGGTGGCAGCGTAGGGATGATAGACACGGTGGACACTGGCAATTTATCGGATAAATGCAGCTCAACTGCCGATTACGACACCATCACTTTAAAACGGGCGGCTAATCAAGTGCCAGCAGGAGATTTACAATCTTGCAAGCAACAGCTTAAAGGCTGGCGGGCCGATATGATGTTTACAAAAGAGCGGCTTAGTAATGATCCCGTTGTTCTGGCAGACACAGCGCGCTTTTCTACCAGCATCCCTGGTGGTGACGCGTGTACGGCAGGCGGTGTGGGGCGGCAATATACCTTGCCTTTAAATATCAGCAAAGACTGGCTGTGCTCTAACCCATCAACAGATCAGTATTTTACCGTTGGCAAAAACCAAAATAGCCAAATGCTTGAAGATCCAAAACAAGTGCCTACGATCGTTACGCCAACCGACGATAGCATGCTCGTTAATCCTGATGGCTCTTTAAACACTGGGCCAGCTTTACTTAACCCCCAGCTCAAAGGCCGCCGCAGCTCTTGGACTGAACTCGTACGCTAAATAAAAACACCACTGCATGAGAATTGCAGTGGTGTTTTTTTATGTGCAGGCGCTTTTTTAAGTGTTAAATAAAATAATTCAATACCCCGTCTAACCCCACCTGATTAATGCAATACGGCGCTTCACGTTGTACCAGTGGTTTAGCGTGGCAGGCTACGCCAAAGCCTGCAGCTTTGAGCATGGGTAAATCATTGGCCCCATCGCCCATGGCAACCACTTGATCGCTGCGCAATCCTAACTCTTCTCGGTATTTGATTAGCTCGGCTTGTTTGCGCTCTGCATCCACAATATCGCCGAGCACTTTGCCTGTGAGCTTGCCGTTTTCAATTTCTAAAACATTGGCAATAGTGCGGGATAGGCCCAGCCTGCTTTGTAGTTTTTCGGTAAAAAAGCTAAAGCCGCCGGAAATAAGTAGCGTTTTAGCGCCCGCCGCATGAAAGCCTTTGAGCATGGCCTCTGCGCCGGGCATAAGCTTTAATCTTTCGGTATAAACCCGCTCTAAAGCGCTCTCATCTAAGCCTGCCAGCAATGCCACACGGCGGCTGAGGCTTTCTTTAAATTCGATTTCACCGCGCATGGCGCTGGCGGTAATTTCAGAAACTTGGCTCTTTATGCCCTGCATATCGGCAATCTCATCGATACACTCGATAGTGATCAGCGTGGAATCCATATCCATCACCACAAGGCCAATATCCCGCACGCTGGTGTCTTCGGGGATAAAAGCAAAATCAAGCTGATTGGATTCGCAAAAATCCGCTACAGCTTCTTCATTGCTGATATCTGCACCCTGTAAACGAAACGCTTGCTGGTGAATGGCCTCGATGCTATGCGCACCAGATAGGCGAGCGAGTTGTTTCAGATTTTGGGTGGAGATTTCTGGCGCTTGGATAACAAGACGAAACATAGGAGATTCTCTGCAGGCATTTAGCGAGGGGCTTGATTGTAACCTTGCTTGGGCAATGCAGCAAAAAGAGGCTTTATTCTTGTAATATTTTTAAAGCGGCTAGATTAACGGACACGCACGATGTCTTGCCAAATACCTTGGCTAAGTTTGGGTTTGCGTGTTTGGTAGGCAGAAGAAAAAGCGAGGAATAAATTGCGGACTAAAAAGGGCGGGGTTAATTCTTATATGGTTTTTGCATATTCTGGCTGTGCTTTTAGGCTAAGGATACTTTGGTGCTTGGCAGAAACTTAAACCCGTACCATTTTTTAAGGTGCTGGAATAGGCGTCTTCCTTATCAAAGCAAAGCTTGACGCTTTCTTTGGCTGCAGAGGGAGAGGTGAAACAGCTCAGAAGAAAGAGGCGTTTTATGGTGCAGGCTCACTAACTCGCTTTCCTTAGCATAGTGCGCCTCTTCTTCTTGGCTAGATTTTGCGCTTATTTAGCCGCTTATGCGCCGCAGCACTTTTTAAACTTTTTGCCGCTGCCACAGCTGCAAGGATCATTGCGGCCAATTTTAGGCTGGGTATGCACCACGGTTTCTACCTTGCCAAATTGTTTATTCAGCCACCAGTGCAGCACGTCTTCAATCAGCCATGGCAGCTCGTCAATCAGCGTGTCACGGGCTTTAATGCTGAGTACTTGTTCTTCATCATCAGGATGATGGCCTAGCTCTAAGGTCAGAATCTTGGCGACAACTTCGTAAAGGTCTTCGTTTTCATCCAGCGTGTCTTGCCAGAGGTCTTCACGCAGCAAAATACCGGCTCTAAAGCCCGATGCCCAGTAAGCGCCAAGGGTTTCACGCCATTTTTCATCGATGCCTTCATCTTGCAGCACGATAGGTACATACATCGGCTCTTCGGTTTCTTTATTTCTAGCTTTCAGTGAAAACGCGGCTTGAATGGCGGCGTGGTGACGTTGAATCAGACCGATGATCTCGTCTTTTTCTTCCGCGTCTTTAAATTCTGGCGCTTGGCCTTCAAAAATATGCGGCAACCATTCATCTTCAGGCGCTTGTTCTGGGCTGATGGCGAGGGCAACAAAGAAGCCATCAAGCATCTCCAGATCCATCGTCTCTGCGCCAGTGGCTTCAGACATTAAAAACGCATCTAGGCGTTCAAGTTCGGCTTGCTTTAGTGCGGACATGCTGTATTTCCAATTCAATTAAAAAAGTTGCTTGCTTTAAAACCCAAATCTTAAAACACGGAGGGCACAGAGAACACGGAGTCTCACGGAGAAAACCAAACGTAGAGGGCTAATGCGGATGTGCCCCACTCTAATAACCATTAAGTACTCAAAGCTAAATTTTCTTGTATTTTAAACGGGCTAAAAAAGCGTCATCCCCGAGTGTTTTTGTCGGGGATCCATCAGCGTAGCTGGATTCCCGCCTATGCGGGAATGACGCTGCTGATTGTCCTAATACACGATAACTTATGGTGCTGATTGAATCGATTTTCTCTTAAGTCATTTATGGTCATGGTTTTCTCTGTGTCCTCCGTGTTCTCTGTGGTTCAAGATTTGGGTTTGTTTCTTCCCATATGTTTAATTCCCACCTCGTAGCAATCCCAATAACGCTGCGGTGTCCATTTTTCCTGTGGCGTCCCCACCTTCGAGTAGGCTGTCGGCGAGGTCGCGTTTTTCGGCGTGCAGATTAATAATTTGCGCTTCGATGGTGTCTTTGGCCACCAAGCGGTAAATGGTAACGGGCCTAAGCTGGCCCATACGATGGGCTCGATCCGAGGCTTGGTCTTCAACTGCAGGATTCCACCAAGGGTCTAGGTGGATCACATAATCGGCGGCGGTGAGGTTTAAACCGGTACCGCCCGCTTTTAAGCTGATTAAAAAGACATCGCCTATCCCTGCCTGAAAAGCATCGACGCGTTTTTTGCGCTCCATAATTGGCGTGCTGCCATCCAGATACTGGTAGCTGATGCCTTTTTCTTCCAGCCATTCACGCACAATCGCCAGATGATCGACAAACTGGCTGAAAACCAGCGCTTTATGTTTGTTTTCAAGCAGCTCTTCGGTAATTTCAGCAAAGGCGGCGAGTTTACTCGCAGTTAGCGTGGATGTGGGCAGTACCAGCTTAGGATTGCAACAAAAGCGGCGTAGACGGGTGATTTCGGCCAACACCCGCATGGCGCGGTTTTCATCCGCGCCCGCTGAGTCGAGTTTTTCTACCGCTTCTTGGCGCAGCGCCTCGTATAAATGGCGCTCATCTTTGGATAGCTCAACTTGCAAGGTGATTTCGGTGCGCGGCGGTAGTTCGCTCAGCACTTGCGTCTTGGTGCGGCGCAGGATAAACGGTTGGATCAGTTTTTTCAAATGCCCACGGGCGGTTTTATCACCGCGCTCTATTGGGCCGCTAAATTTGGCGGCAAAGCGCTCTTTTGATCCAAGCAGGCCAGGGTTGATAAAGCGGAATAAATTCCACAGCTCGCCAAGGTGATTTTCTACTGGTGTGCCGCTGGCAATGATTTTGAAATCGGCATTCAGTGCCATCGCGGCTTGGCTGCGTTTGGTGGCGGAATTCTTAATCGCCTGCGCTTCGTCCAGTACCACGCTATGCCAGTGCTGGGCTGCAAAGGCGTCGCTATCTTGCTGCAACATGCCGTAGCTGGCGACCACTAAATCAAAGGGGCCTAAATCTTTTAGCTCACGGTTGTTGTGATAAGTCTGCACCTTTAAGGTTGGCGCAAAGCGGATGGCTTCGGCCTGCCAGTTCAGCGCCACCGAGAGCGGGGCAATCACCAGCGCTGGGCCTTGCGGTGCGCGGGTGAGCAGCAGCGCGAGGCATTGCACTGTTTTGCCCAAGCCCATATCGTCGGCAAGGCAAGCTCCGACCCCCCATTGGGCGAGGCGGGATAACCATTGAAAGCCTTCTAACTGATAATCGCGCAGCTCGGCTTGTAAGGTGCTAGGCACTTTAGGTTGGAAATCTGCCAGTGAATCTAGCTTGGCTACCTGCGCCTGCCACTCGGCATCGCTTTGCAGATCACCCACTTCACCGGCCAGCTCGGCCAATAGCGGTGCGGTGAGTGCGCTGATTTTTAGCCCGTCCTTGCCCATTTCGGCCAGCACGCGTAATTCATCTAGGCGTTTTTTAAAGGCTTCGGTCAGGGCCAGATAATCGCCATCGCCTAGCGGCAAGAAGCGGCCTTCGGCTTTATCCATCATTTGCAAGAGTTCACGCAGCGCCAGCACGCGGCCATCGTCGAGCGTGAGCTCGCCGCCAGCAACAAACCATTCGCCTTGTTTTTTGACGGTGAGCGACATTTGCGCCAGGCCACGCGTGCTGTTTAGGCGGAAACGCTCGCCTTCAGGCCACACCAGTTGCAGCGTATCGTCGCCAAAGGTTTTAAGCTCGGCCAGTAATTCTAGGCAAAGCTCGGGGTGGAATAGCTCCCACTCCACGCCATTTTGTTCGGCTTGGCTCAGGGTGGGCGAGCCATCGATCACTCGCTTTAGGCGTTTCTTTTCTGCGGCCAAATCGCGGGCAGCTTGTACTGCCTTGCCGTCGATTTCGCCAAGCACATTGGTACTGCCTTTGGCGGGTGTCATCCAGCTGCCACCAGCCAGCGGGCGCACCAATAGCTGCAAACGCAGGCCTTCTTGCAGCGGTAAAAGATGGGCGTAAAGCGTGGTATCGGCGGGCACCGATTCCACATGCGCTGCCAGCTCGGGTAGATCAGAGTGAATGGCAATATGAGGGGCAATTGCGGTAATCACATCTACTAGCTGCGCTTTTGCGGCTACCGGCACGGCTAAGCCCGTGCCCAAAATACCCGCAATTTGCTTGATTTCTGGGCTGCTGCTGTAAATCACTAAGCGGGTTGGGGTTTCTTTTTTCCAAATAAATGGCGCGTTGCTCTCCATATCAGGATCGAGCTCTAGCGTGATCTGGCCATTTTTTTCTTTAAGTAACAGCGCCACATCGCCTTTGGCAATATCGATGCGCACATCAGGCGCATCCAGCCAAAATAGCGCGGGGTGGCCGATTAAATGGCCCAGTGCCGTTTCGCCATCCAGCTCGTAATCGCTGCCGCCGTAGTAGTTGTTGTACGATTTTCTGATGCAGCTGGCTACGCGTTTATCTTGATCGGTCATTCCTGCTAGCGTGTCTTGCTCTTGCAAAAGCCGGCGCAGCGCCACAGCACGGCCCTTGCTCCAAACGCCTTTGGCGCTTTTCTTTTGCTCGCGCGGCTCAATGCGGATATCGCCGTGGCTTTCTTCGACTAGCCATGCGATCCGTGTATCGCTGGTGCTGGCTGCGCTGCCCGCTTTAAGTTGGCTCAGTGCGACCAAGGCCCGTTGCCAGCCTTCTTCGCGCACGATGGCGGAGACTAAAGGGGTGAGTTGCAGCTGAGCATGCCAGCCGGGGTAGGCCAGCGGCTTGGCAAACTGGCGGTGGATCAGTACATCTAGCTCGGCGGCAATCCATTGGTAGCCATTTTTTTCGGCTTTGTTGCGGGCGGTAATCAGCTTTTTACACCAGCTATCGTCCACCTGACTGTCTTGCCAAAAGAGTGCGAGTGCTTCAAACAGGCCATCGCAATCGCTAGGTTGGTGCACATAGCTGGGCGAGCTGCTAATCAGCGGTACGCCTAGCACCAGATGATCGCTTAAGGGCTTGAGTGCGAGGTAGGCATAAGCGTGTTTTTGCTTATGGCCATCATCAATTTGTGCCTTGGCTAGTTTAAGGCTGGCAGGCGTGTTGTGGCCTAAGAGCGCCACAATATAAAGCAGGCCATTGGTGTTTTCTAAAAAAAACTTACGCTTGCCGCTGTCTTGTCTGTGGGCTTTAATCAGTGCTTCGTAAATCTCAACTGCAATGGCGTACTCGCCGCGTAATGTGGCTAAGGCGGCAAGGTTTTCGGCTAAAAACTGCGCGGGTGTTTTAGCTTGAATTTGCTTGAGCTGGGCCAGATCGCCCCGCAGCAGTGCATGGGTGGCCAATTGGGCAGAGAGCAGCGGCCAATCGCAAAAGCTGTGTTCAAACATGCTTAGTGCGTAGTGATAGATGCTACTGCAATCGCTTAAGCTCCATGCGCTATCCAGTAAGGCATCGTGCACAAGCTGGCTTTGAATTTCATCATCCAGTAGGGAAAACAATAGCTGGCCGCTACTGCTTTCAAAGAAATGCTGCGTGAGCTGATGCGCCAAACCAAGGCGCTGCCGCCATTCACTAAGTAGCTCTAGCTGCCCACAAAAAGCCGCAAACATAACTTCACGCTGGCAAAATTCAGCATCATAGGTTTTCCACGGCGAATACTCGTGCTGCTGGGTAAATAGCTCACGCATACTGCCTACCCAGCTGGGTAGCCAGCCGGTTTGCTTTAACTTTAATAGCACCGGAAAAGTGTGTTCGTCTTCCAGTGCATAGCCCATGCCTACTTGCAGGGCGATGGCTTTTTGCAGCATCAAACGGGCAAGGCATGCTTTGATCTTAGGCGGATCATAAGCCGTGCCATCGGCCATTTTTTCTTTACGCAGCGTCAGTAGCAAGACCATCCGCGCCTGAGTGACGGGCTCTTGTAACAATGCCATGGCATAAAGCAGCGGCAGATCGTCAGAATGAATTGCTGGAAGAGAGTTCGGCATAGTGGCTTGTTGTGGGTAATGTGAGTATTAAAGTAATGGCTAGGGCACGGCTTGGGCAACGCCGACCTTTGGGGTTTATCGTGCCCACGTGTCATGCAACACAATCATATTGCGTGGGCACATAGGCGGCCCACCCTAAGATCGATCAATGGCTTAGCTCATGTAGCAGCTCTTTTACCCTTACCACGCGCAGCGTACTTTCTGGCCAATTGCCTTCTACACGTAATTTATCTTGGCCGCTCATTTTGTAATTTTTTTTGTTTTGGATGAGTTTGATGATTTTCATCGGCTCGATCACGGTATTGGTGGTAAAGCTCAGCACAATAGCTACATCGCTGGCGTCGATTTTGGCGATGCCCAAGCTGCCAGCAACCATGCGCAGGCGGTGGCAATCGAGTAGCACCTTGGCAGGCGCTGGCAAGAGGCCAAAGCGATCGATCAGCTCTTGCATGATGTCATCCAAATCGTCATTGCTTTCACAATGCGCAAGGCGCTTATACAGGCTGAGCCGCTCGTTCACATCGGGGCAGTATTCGGCGGGTAGCAGCGCTGGGGCGCGTAGATTGATTTCGGTGGTGACCCCCAGCGGCTGGGATAGATCTGGCTCAATGCCTTTTTTGAGCGATTTAACCGCTTCTTTAAGCATCTGGCTATAAAGCGAAAAGCCAATTTCCTGCATCTCACCCGATTGCGAATCGCCAAGCACTTCACCCGCGCCACGGATTTCTAAGTCGTGCATGGCTAGATAAAACCCAGCGCCCAGTTCATCCATCATTTGAATGGCTTCGAGGCGTTTTTTAGCATCGCCAGACAGCGCTTCCGGCTCAGGAACTAGTAGGTAGGCGTAAGCTTGGTGATGGCTACGGCCCACGCGGCCACGCATTTGGTGCAATTGCGCCAAGCCAAATTTATCCGCGCGGTTCATCAAAATGGTATTGGCATTGGGGATGTCGATCCCGGTTTCGATAATGGTGGTGCAGAGCAAAATATTAAAACGCTGCTGGGCAAAATCGCGCATCACATGCTCAAGATCACGTTCCCTCATTTGGCCGTGTGCCACGCCAACGCGGGCTTCGGGCAAGAGGTTCGCTAGTTTTTCGCGCATATTGTCGATGGTGTCGACTTCATTATGCAAAAAGAACACTTGGCCGCCGCGCTTTAGCTCACGCAGCACCGCTTCGCGGATAATGCCATCGCTAAATTTGGCCAGAAAGGTTTTAACTGCCAAGCGTTTATTGGGGGCGGTGGCAATCACAGAAAAGTCACGCAAGCCTTCTAAACTCATCGCCAAGGTGCGCGGAATCGGTGTGGCGGTCAGGGTAAGTACATCCACATCGGCGCGCAACGCTTTAAGCTGCTCTTTTTGCCGCACTCCAAAGCGGTGCTCTTCGTCGATAATCACGAGGCCCAGCTTGCTGAATTCCACATCTGGCTGCACCAGCTTATGCGTGCCAATCACAATATCTACCGTGCCTTCCGCCATGCCTTTCATGGTGGCGGCGGCTTCTTTGGCGCTTCTAAAGCGGGAGATTTCTGCCACTTTAATCGGCCAATCCGAAAAGCGATCGCTAAAGGTTTGGAAGTGTTGCTCGGCCAGTAGGGTAGTTGGCACCAATACGGCTACTTGCTTGCCACCGGCTACCGCTGCAAAGGCTGCGCGCAGTGCCACTTCGGTTTTACCAAAGCCCACATCGCCGCACACCAGCCTATCCATGGGCTTATCGATACGCATATCCACCAGCACCGCTTCAATGGCGGCGGCTTGATCGGCGGTTTCTTCAAAACCAAAGCCTGCGGCAAAGGCGGCGTAATCGTGGAAATCCCATTCAAAGGCGTGGCCCTTACGCAGGGCGCGGCGGGCGTAGAGATTAAGCAGCTCGGCGGCGGTGTCTCTGACTTGCTCGGCGGCTTTGCGTTTGGATTTGTCCCAGCTACCACTGCCTAGTTTATGCAGGGGGGCGGCATCTGCGCTGCCGCCAGAATAACGGCTGATAACGTGCAGCTGGCTAACGGGTACGTAAAGCTTATCGTTGCCGGCATATTCGATCACCACCAGCTCGGTTTCACCCTCGCCCAAATCCATGCTGGTAAGGCCGGAATAGCGGCCAATGCCGTGGCCTTCGTGCACCACCGCGTCGCCAATTTTTAGCTCGGATAAATCCCGCAGCATGGCATCGGTATTGCTACGTTTTTGTTGGCGTTTGCCACGGCTTTGCGCCACCATCTCGTAAAGATTGGCTTCGGTGATAATGGCCAGCGCGCCGTCGTTTAAGATAAAACCGTGGTAAAACGGAGCTGCGGTGAGTAGCACTTTATCGCGGCTGGCCTTAATCTCGGCCCAGCTTTCGATTAGCTTAGGTTTTAAACCGTACTCAGCAAAAAACTGCGCCATGGTTTCACGGCGGCCTAGGCTTTCGGCGCAGAGCAGGATGCGCCCTTCAAAGCTGGCAATAAAATCTGTCAATTTGCTGATAGGGTTGTCGCTACGCCGGTCGACATTCAGGGAGGGCAGGGCGGTGGTAAAGGCAGAATCACCTGCAATAAATTCGATGCGGCGATGTTTTTTTAAGCCACTAAATAGCGCGTCGGGGTTCAGGTAAAGATCTTTAGGCGCAAGAATTGGCCGCTCTTTATCGCCTGATAAATTTCGGTAACGATCACTGGTTTCTGCCCAGAATTGTTCGGCAGCTTGTAATAGCTCGCCGTGCTGCGCCAGCACCGCATCTTTAGGTAGGTAATCAAATAGTGTGGCCGTTTGCTCAAAAAATAGCGGTAGATAGTATTCAATCCCTGCTGGGGTGCTGCCGTTGCCTATTTCTTTATAAATACGTGCTTTAGTCGGATCGCCTTCAAACACTTCCCTAAAACGCTGCCTAAATTGCGTGCGGCCTTTTTCATCCAGCGGAAACTCCCGCGCGGGCAGTAGGCGAATTTCCGGCACGGGGTAAAGGCTGCGCTGGGTATCCACATCAAAGGTGCGAATGGTTTCGATGATGTCGCCAAATAAATCCAGCCGGTAAGGCAGAGTTGAGCCCATCGGAAACAAATCAATCAGCCCACCACGGATAGAAAACTCACCTGGCCCATAGACTTGGGTAACGTGGCTATAGCCCGCAAAGGCCATGTCGGCGCGTAGTTGATCTGTATCTAGCTTTTCACCCTTTTTTAAGAAGAAGGTGTAAGCCGCAAGGTACTCTACAGGGGGCAAAACACCCATGGCAGTTTGCACGGGCACAATGACCACATCGGCTTGGTTCTGACGGATCTGCCACAGCGCAGCTAAGCGCTCCGAAATTAAATCGTGGTGGGGGCTGAAGTGATCGTAAGCTAGAGTTTCCCAGTCGGGGAATAACACGATGTTTTTTTGCGGTGCTAAAAAAGCAATCTCTTCTTTTAAGCGGCTAGCCACCTGTGCACTTGATGTAAACACCACCAGTGGATGGGCGATATTTGCATAGTGGCTTAAGGCCCAAGCATCTCCCGATCCATGCAGGGCATTAATTTGGGCGCGTTGGCCGTTTAAAGGAAGTGCAGGTAGAGTCATGGCGGGTGGCATTCATAGAAAGCGTAGTGGCGGATTATACCCGTCCTCATGATCTTGCCAGCGCTTAAAATTGCACTAAATCGCATCTTGCCGCCTGTTGAATTTAGCTGGCTAGGCTTTAATGCTTGCAAATGTTTTAGGCCGGCTTTCAATATGCAAAGGTAAAATTTCGGTAGGCTGATGCTTTATGCCTAGGGTTTGTAGGGAATTTATGGGATTTTCCAAAAGTGTTTAGAAAGGTAGTGCTTGATTTTTTTTCTCATCTACAGAATGATGCTTACTAAAATTAGATTTACATTATTCGCATAATTAAAAGAATAAAATTCGCTCAGGGAGAGCAATATTAATGCGTAGGCTTTGGCTACAGCAGCTACTTATTGCTTCGGCGTATGCTATTTCAAGTCTTATCAGCTGGAAGTTGTCTTCAGGGCAGCATTTATTTAACTTACATGCTGGGATTGGGGTTGCAGCTTTATTGCTGGGAGGTCCTCGCTCAATCCTTACTTTGGCTCTTGTTTCTTGGGTATTGCCAGCTCTACAAGGCTATCCACTTCAAGGCGTGTTGGCGCTTTCACTACTGAATATTTTGCAGCCCTTATTGGTACAGGCCTTATTGCCCAAATTTGCTGTAGATGGGGAGCTGCGCGTTAAAGACAGCATGCGGCTGCTTTTTGCAGGCCCCTTGATTGGCGCATTTTTTGCGGCAAGCTGCGGTATTGTTATCCAGAGTGTATTTTTTTCTGCCCCAAGCACGGCGCTGTTTTTTGATTGGATCTCTTGGTGGCTTGGGGATGCCCTCTTTATTTTAATTGTGGTGCCCTTTTGTTTTGGCTTGCTGCATCACCGTGCCATGATTTGGCCAAGTAGGCTGGCTGAATTGCTGCTGGTGGTGGTCATTACGGGCTTAGGTGCGCTATTACTCAATCAATTTAATGGCTATAAAGAATTATTGTTTTTATTGTTCCCTTTGATTATTTGGTCTGCATTACGCTTTGGCCACGTTGGGAATGGGGTGCTGGGCATAACTGTCGCCTTATTAGCGGTGTATTCGCAGTCTGGCAGTATTTGGGTGGGGGGCATTTTATCGAGTCTGCTGCTGCTTTTATCCGTGGTGGTGACGGGGGTGGTGCTGGCGGCCTCTAATCAAGAAGAATTTGTAGCGGCCAAAAGCACGCGCTTGGCCGCGCAAGTTTTTGGCAATGCCAGTGAGGGGATTTTAATTACGGATGCAAACGCACGTATTGTGGCCGTAAACCCCGCTTTTTGCCGTATTACAGGTTTTGAGCCTAAGGATGCAATTGGCCGCATTTCACGAATGTTTAAGCAGCAAGGGCAGTTGGATATTAACCGTAAGATGTTGGATGAGCTAAATACTTACGGCCAATGGCAGGGGGAGATGGAGGATAAGCGTAAGTGTGGAGAAGTTTACCCTGCGTGGCTCTCCATTAGTGCAGTAAGGGATGAGCAGGGCAGTATGACCAATTATGTGGGGGTTTTTTCTGATTACACCCATAGAAAAGAAGCTGAGCAGCGGCTTTTTCATCTGGCCAATCATGATCCGTTAACGGGTTTGTATAATCGTATGGCTTTACAAGAAAAGCTTAATCATGCGGTGCTAAGTGCCCATGACAAGCCATTTGCTGTTTTATTTATTGATCTAGACCGATTTAAAACCATTAATGACACGCTAGGCCATGAAGTGGGTGATGCTTTATTGGTGATTGTGGCGCAACGCTTACAAGCGGTCGTGAGCGTGCGAGATGTTTTGGCCCGTATTGGCGGGGATGAATTTACTATCTTGCTTGAAGACGCGGTATGTCTTGATAAAGTAGGGCTGGTGGCCGAGGGCTTACGCCAAGCATTAATCCAGCCTTGTGTGATTAATGGTCAAGAGTTGTTTGTAAGCTGCTCTATTGGTGTGAGTGTTTATCCTTGCGATGGGCAAACGCCTGCGGCCTTACTTAAAAATGCCGATGTAGCGATGTACCGCGCCAAAGAAACCGGCAAAAACAATGTACAGTTTTTTGCTGCCAATATGAATGAAATGGCGTTTGAGCACCTGATGATGGAAAACGGCCTACGTCATGCTCTAGATCGCCAGCAGTTTTGCCTACACTACCAGCCCAAAATTGATTTAGCATCAGGCCGCTTAAGCGGCTTAGAAAGCCTGATTCGTTGGAATCACCCCAGCCTAGGTTTAGTTCCTCCCGTGAGCTTTATTCCTTTGGCCGAAGAAAGCGGCCTAATTGTGGCTATTGGCGAGTGGGTGTTATTTGAAGCGTGTCGGCAAATGTATGCTTGGCTGAAAGCCGGTTTAGATATTCCGCATGTGGCGGTTAATTTATCCCCAAGGCAATTCCAAAAAGAAAATCTAGTTCAGAAGGTGAAAGAGGCACTGGTGCAAAGCGGCTTGCCTGCCGAGCGTTTAGAGCTGGAAATTACCGAGAGCATGATTATGCAAGACCCAAAGCGGGCCGTGCAGACCCTTAATGAGTTAAAGTTGATGGGGGTGATGCTGGCGATTGATGATTTTGGCACTGGCTATTCATCGCTCTCTAATCTTAAACACTTCCCGATTGATAGCTTGAAAATTGATCGCTCTTTTGTTGATGGCCTGCCCGAGGATTCAGATAATGCGGCTATTACCGAGGCAATTATTGCCATGGCGCGTAAATTACGCCTCACGGTAGTCGGTGAAGGCGTAGAAACGGCCCAACAAATGTTATTCTTGCGCAAAAGCGGCTGCCATAGCGTGCAAGGTTATTTATACTCGCGCGCTTTATCTGCCGATGATCTTGTGGCGTATCTAGCCCGTGAAGGGCTGGTAAAGCTAAATCCATCTAATAAAGAACCGGTTTTTTAAGGTGATTTTTGTCGCATACGTAGCCTTTTTAAGGCTATTGCGAAAAAACGTAAACAGAGTCTGATATGCAAAAAAAATTAATCCACGGTTTTCATGCCGTTGCGTCCCGTGTTAAGCGCTTTCCTGATAGCGTCTTAGAGTTGTTCTTTAATGGCAGCCGCGCCGATCCACGCGCAAAAGAGCTGCTGAAAATAGCAGAGCAGCAGGGCGTGCACGTGATTATGGTGGATGCCGCGCGTTTGGATGGAATGACGGGCCATGCTCGCCACCAAGGCGTAGCGGCGATGATCGATGCGGGTAAATCCTATGTGGTGCTGGAAGATATTCTGGAAGACTTGACTGAGCCACCGTTCTTACTGATTTTGGATGGCATTACCGATCCGCATAATCTAGGCGCTTGCTTGCGCGTGGCCGATGCGATGGGCGTACACGCCGTGATCGCACCAAAAGATAAATCGGTGAGCATTAATGCCACCGTATCTAAAGTGGCTTGCGGCGCTGCCGAAGTCATTCCTTACATTATGGTGACTAATTTAGCGCGTACTTTACGCGACCTAAAAGACCAGAGCGTTTGGATTGTGGGAACGGACGCCGATGCTAAAACAGATTTGCATCACTTCAACCAAACCGGCCCATTGGCTTGGGTATTGGGCAATGAGGGCGAAGGCATGCGCCGCTTAACACGCGAATCCTGCGATACCTTGGTTTCTATCCCAATGTTTGGTTCGGTAGAAAGCTTGAATGTATCGGTAGCCAGCGGGATTATCCTCGCCGAAAGCCGCCGTCAGCGTGAAATGAGTAAGTAATATTAGGGTGGGGTAGGGTGGGTTAGCCAAAATGCTTTTTTTTGGCGTAACCCGCCATGCTCAGCGTGCGTAAGCCACTACGCATATCCTCTTCGCTTCACATCTTCCCCACCCTTAAAGAAATCGCCCACACCACCCTTTGCTGCTGTGGCCATAGTGCGGCTAATGCTTCACCTAGCGCGTCCACAGGGTTATAGCTCTTGTCTTCAATAAAATGCCCCGTTGCCGACCAGCTTTGCACATAGCCTAGCAATTCAGCCAATGACCAGTTCACTTCCAGTACAAAATCAGGTGTTGGGATGGGATTAAACGGAAAAGGCAGGCTGGCATAGCCATTTTCAACGTGGCTTCGTTCGGCTGGCCAATAAGCACCAACGATATTGTGGTAAAAATCTTGGAAAATAAGCTCAATTTGCGGATGGCTAATTTGTGGCGTGCCATAGCAGCCAACGGCAATTAGCCCGCTGGGTTTGAGTACCCGTTTGGCCTCAGCATAAAAAGAATCTAAATTAAACCAGTGTAGGGCCTGCGCCACCACAATTAAATCCACGCTGTGTTGAGCGAGCTGGCTGTGGGCTGCATCGGCGCACAAATAGCGAATATTAGCGTGAGTTGGAGCCAAATTTAATTGGGCTTGGCTGATATCACTGGCAAGCACGCTAGTAAAGTGCTCAGCCAAAGCCGTCGCTGCCTGCCCATTACCCGTGCCGCAATCCCAAGCCTGCGCTTGCTCTGGGCACTGGCTGGCTAGCCATGAAAATAACTCAACAGGATAGTGGGGTCTGCTGGCTGCATAGTGAACGGCAAGCTTAGAAAAATGATCGGCCATATTTTTCTCCTTTTATCGCATGATACATACTTAGAATTTAACAGAGTTAAAAAAACGATGGGGTGGTCTACACTGATTGGGTTAGATTTTTTTACTAGGGGTAGAAAATGCCTTATTACCTTGTATATCTAATTGCTATTTTCTGCTCTGCTTTAGCCTCTGCAGAGATCGTTGTTAATAGTAAGGTTAAGATTTGTGATGATGTTGCAGAATGGCCACCGTTTACTTATTTTAAGCGGGTTGATAAAACCAAGACAGCTGAGGTGCAGGGTTTTTCTGTTGATTTAATTAAAACTATTTTAACAAGAAATAATATTAAGTATGAAATTGATCTATTGCCATGGAAGCGTTGTCTGCATGAGGTAGAAAAAGGGGATCAATATCATATGATTTTAAATGCAACTAAAAACAAAGAACGTGAATCGGCATATTATTTTTCTGAATCTATTTATCAAACTCATTATTTTTATTTTTATTCAAAGAAAAATCATCCAACAGGCTTAGATATTCGGGTTCAGTCTGATTTAAATAATTATAAAATAGGTGGGATTCATGGTTATGCCTATTCGGCATTGACTGAGCTTGATAAAAATAAAATGAGTAGAACGGTTGATTACCCCTCATTACTAAAAATGCTCTATGCTGGCCATATTGAAGTGTTTGCAGAAGATTTTGAAGCCATAGCAGGAATGAGTGAAATAGGTGTTTATAATTTTATGAATGACCCTCAGTTAGGCATGGCGGTATTGCCAGATACAGAAGATAATAAATTCTATATGATTTTTACCAAGAGAAACCCGCTAGGCCAAGAGTTAAGATTACTGGTAAATAAAGAATTAATGCGTTTGCAGAAGTCTGGCGAATTAAGAAAAATGCTAAGTAATTACTTAAGGCCGTAATTACTCTACATCTCTGTTTTTGATTATATCTCTTGCTCAAATTCATCATAAGTATCGTAGGATGGGTTAACCCCGCGTATTTATTGAGTATTGCTCGCGGGTTTTACTCCATACGCTTATGTTATTGTATTTGTGGCTTAGCTACATTTAGCAGATATCCTGCTGTTTATTAATTAAATAGGTTTGTTACTTTAGTTTTTTTTATTACAGCTTTGCCATCTACTTACAATTTTTGGGTTTGCCGCAATAATTTCCATGCCATTGTGCCTAATACGGTTACCGCCAACACCAGCGCCGCCCATAAGGCGTAAGTTTTAGCGGCAGAAGGTACGCTGGCTATTGGGCGGATGGCTGCGGTTTTATTGAGTAAGGCACCTGCTGTAGCGGATGCAATCTGTTTGCCAATAATTAAATCAGTAGCCTGCATCGCGGCGTTTTGGATTTGAATATTGCCAAAGGCAAGAGTAAATGGCGCTTCACCACGGGCGGCAAAGGCGATTTGCTGTGGCAGCCAGCCCGCAGTTAATTTGGGCATGCCTTGCCCCAATCCTCCCCCATTTTGTTTGACTTCTAGCCGCCAGTAGCGATGATTATTGGGGCGGGTTTCGATACTTGGGCTTTCGCTGCTTGCAAGGCGATACACAATCATATTTTGTATGTTTTGCCATGAGTCTTGGGGGCTGGCGCGGCTGGCTAGGCTGACTTCGGCGACGGTATTGAGCTGCGGCAGCGCAAGTTGCAATCGATCGATGGGGGCGTGTAGGCCCAGATCAAACAGATACTCGCCTTGCTGAGGGTGGGTGGCCACGACGGGCGTTAGCCATATTCTGTTGGTGATTGGGGTATCTTGTGTAGAGGATTGCAGTAGGGCTTGTGTGAGGGTAAGCGGTGTTTCAGGACTCAGGCGCAGATACTTTGCTTTAACCCCTGCTAAATCAATTTTGGCTTGTTTCAGTGTTTGGCCTTGATAATCAAGCTGCACTAGCGCCGTATTGCCGAGCGCTTGCCAAGATTTTAAATCATCGCTGGCCGCTAGCTTGAGCTGGCTTTGGTAATTACTTTCTTGCCAATTTAAAGCGAGAGTTTCAAAGCGTCCTTGGATTTGTGATGCATCTACGATATAGCTATTTTGGCTGGAGCTGGTGCTGCTGCTTTGGGCGCTGAGCTGGCCATCGCTATGGATGTGTAGCGATATTTGCCGCTCATGCTCGGCCGTGGCGTAAGGGAAAAAGCGCAGCGCGGTTTGTGTGGATTGGGTGGTGGTGGTTGGGGTGATAAAAGCATAAGGCACCACTTCGCCTGCGGCATTAAACACCCGCAGATCGCCTAAATTTGCGTCTTGGGTAAATTGATACACGCTAATGGGCAAATCCAGCCGGTAAAAAGGCGCGCTTTCTTTGATGATTAAGGCTTGCTGATGGCTAAATAGATTGCTGGTTAGCGTGGCGGGCAGCGGCGTAGGCGTGGGTTTTTTGGCCAGGGTAAGGGGGCTGATGCAAAGCAATAAAATCAGCAAGCGGCGCATGGGTTTTCCTTTGATGAACGAATTTTACTTGCCTCCACAAAAATCACGGGTAGCATTTCGTGTTACTTGGTTATGTCTCTTGCTCAAACAAAGCCATGTATTACATATTGGGCAATATGTTGTAGGGGCGCTGCTTGCTGCGCCCTGTTCAGCGAGGGCGCAGCAAGCAGCGCGCCTTGTATCTTGTTCCCTGTGGTGGTTAGCTACTACCACACGAGGTGAAGTGAGCTTGATAGCGCCCTTAAGGCATCGACCTTGTTTTGTAGATAAAGCCCTTCACCTCACTTCTTTCGCCAAATCAGACACTGAACGGTAGCCAAGGGCTTTGACCCT
>NZ_JAWQUO010000054.1:0-28209 GCF_033446605.1 Iodobacter sp. CM08
TGGCAAGGGGAAGGGGCGCAGTTTGTCGCAAAAAGCTTCATTGATGTGAGGCAACAGTCCCAAACCCCTGTTCAGACCGGCGATTTTAATGGCGATGGCCTGAGTGATTTTGCGTATTACTCCAATTATTATAATGAGAATCATCAAAATCTGTTATTTGGTACGGCTGCAGGCGGATTCAGTGATTCTGGGAAAGCATATATGGGGGGCATCAATCAAAACGTTGTGTTCCTTACTGGGAATGCAGATGGAGATAACCGTCAGGACGTAATGCGCGTTTCGCGAGAAACCGATGGTACGTTTAATTTAACGCTATGGCATCGTGATGTGTCTGACTTTAGCAATTGGGGCACGACGAATTTAGGCCAGGGCAAGGGCGAGGATCGCTTTTTTGCGGCGGATATGAACGGGGATGGGCGGACGGATCTGATTCAGATCTGGAAGAATGCCGATGGTAAAGCTGTCGCCTCGGTATGGACTGTTGGTTTGGATGGAAAAACATATACCAAGCAAGATGAAACTACGCTTGGCCTCCATAATGATAGCGAGCAAATCATTCTCGCTGATTTTACAAAAAACAAGCGTGCTAATCTGGTTCGCGTTTGGAAAGATGCAAACGATCAATCGCATTTTGATATCTGGCAACTGACTGGTTCAAGTTTGGCGTCTGTAGGTATGCAAGTCACTTCTCCTGCGGGCAATACGGATTCAAAACCACATTTCTTTGAATTGGATTTAGGTAATCCAGCTACACCTGCTCCCTTTAAGCATTCAGAAATGACATCACCTGCTGTGCAGTATGACAGAGGTATTTTTGGTCCGTTTATCACTTCGGGAGAAGTCCTGCCTTATCCTGATCTTAAGGTTAGTGATTTCAGGATAGAACCAGCTGGCCCTTGGACTTCAGGTCAAACACTCACGGTGCATTGGACAACGACTAATGCAGGCGATAAAGCTGCAGATTTAGGCTGGGCAGAACGCTTAGAGGTTCGTAACCTAAATACTAATTTGGTGATCGCTGCTAGTTCGATACTTGTTACTGGCGATAATGGGCAAACTGTGTTTGTGCCAGAAGCGACTCGCTCACATAGTGCCACTTTAGTTTGGCCCCATGGAGTGAATTCGATAGGTCAAATCAGCTTTAAAGTGGTAATCGATAGTAATAACAATATTGTTGAATACAATGGGCGCGGAACGGGCGAGACTAATAATGTGATTAGTCAAAAGATAGTCCAGGGGGCAGATTTACGAGTTAGTGATTTGCGAGTGGTACCATCTGAAGTCTCCGCAGGTGATCAGCTAGCGGTGCTGTGGAATATAGAAAACATTGGTTTAGTTTCGACTCCGATAGCTTGGAAAGATCGAATTACGGTAATCAACCGTACTACGGGTGAGAAAATTTTTGATAATGTGCTTAGCTATGATCCTTCCCTTACGGGAAATGGCGATATTGAGCCGAATACACATCGCCCGCGCGCATTTGCTTTCAAGTTGCCTGAAGGTCTTCGTGGAGTCGGTGATATTGAAATCACGGTAACTGCAGATCAAGACATCGCTGGGCAAGGTGTTATTTTTGAAACTAATCTGGCGAATACTGCAGAAACAAATAACAGTGCCAGCACTCATGCTATTTCTATAGCAAGGCCATATGCAGATCTACACGTTGATGCATTTAGTAATCAAGTAACTGGTATTGGTAGCGAACCTGTAACTGTTAATTGGACAATTTCAAATAAAGGATCCATTGATTCGTCTGTGGATTGGAATGATCAAATTGTCTATAGCACCGATGCCATTATTGGCAATGCTGATGACGTTGTGATTGGATCGGTACGCCATCTTGGCGGTCTTCGCTCTGGTGATAGTTATAGCCAAACAGCAGTAATCAAAGTGCCTGTGCGAACCGGCGGGCAATATTATTTAGGTGTACGTGCCGATGCACAACGAGAAGTTCTGGAGCCAGACACGCGTGCTGATAATAATAGTCAAGCTAGTCCTATTTTATTGGATACCCCTTATGCCGATTTAACTCTGAATTTTGTGAGTGCCCCTGAATCGGCAATGAGCGGTGAGAATGTGATGATCTCTTGGGAGGTCGTGAACAATGGTAATGCTACGACCGACCTTTCTCAGTGGAATGATCGAGTTGTATTGTCACGAGATAAAATTTTTAGCGCAGAGGACTTAATTTTAGCTGGGTCAGTGACCCATTCTGGTTTGTTGGCTCCCGGTCAAAGCTATATCGGGAAGGCAACTATTTCCTTGCCTCGTGATTTGAGTGGGGAATTTTATGTCCTTGTAGATACTAATAGTAACCGAACAATTACTGAGCTGGGTCATACAAGTAACAATAGTGCAAGTAGCGTGGCCACCTTGAAAGTGGGCTTAACGCCAGTTGCGGATTTAGCTTTAAGTGATGTGGTTGGGCCAACCATATTGCGTGCCGGTGATTATGCGACGGTAAATTATATTGCCAGTAATTTTGGCACTGCCAATGCCACGGGGGCTTGGCGAGATCGAATTTATTTAGATCGCGGGGCCGCAGAGTTATATGAAGTTGCCAGCGTTTTGAATACTGAGGAGCTGGCAGCTGGCACCAGTGCGATGCGAAGCGTTACTTTCCGAGTTCCTGTCGGTATGCAGGAGGGAGAATTTCGTTGGGTGGTCAGAGCTGATGCCGACAATACAGTTTATGAGCGAAATGGGGAGGTGAATAACCAGTTGAGCTCGGCGGAGACCGTACTGGTTACGCGGCTTGATTTAGCGGTTACCGAAATTAAGGGGCCATCTTTTACTCAATCGGGTCAGCAAATAAAGATCGAGTGGACTGTTAGTAATTTGGGAGGGGATGCTGTTGGAGCATGGGTTGATCAGGTTTTTCTTGTTAAAAATGGTGTGCCGAAGAAAGTTGGCGAACTGATTCATAGCGAGGTACTGACTGCAGGAAATAGCTATACCGCAACAGTTAATTTTGAAATTCCACTGGATTATTCTGGTGAGTATGAGTTACTTGTTATTACAGATGCCAAGCAAGTTCTGAATGATAGGGGTAGGGAAAACAATAAATCAACAAGCAATTTGACTGTTGATTTAGCCCCATATGCCGATCTCGTGGTTTCTGATATTTCAGCGCCAGCGATAACCATTGATGATCCTGCAATTTTAAATGTGTCGTGGAAAGTCATGAACCAAGGTACTGGCGAAGGACGAACAGCAAGCTGGGTTGATCGCGTTGTGATGTCGCAAGATGACATTCTTGGTAATTCCGATGATTGGACTGTTGCCGAGTATTTGCATGTTGGGGCATTGGCAGTTGGTCAATCTTATGTGCGTAATGAGCAGGTGTTATTACCGCCTAAAACCACAGGGCGTTATAAGTTATTTGTGGTGAGTGATGCTAAATCTCAGGTTTTTGAAAGTACGCTTGAGGCGAATAATAGTGCTCAGGCTGGGCATTCCATTGACGTCATGCCAGTTGCGTATGCTGATCTGCAAGTGCAATCTGTGGCGGCTTTAGGTGTTGCTGCAAGTGGCCATCCGTTACGCGTCACATGGGACGTTGTAAATAAGGGTATTGGTATTACGGATCGCGCGGAGTGGTCGGATCAGGTCTGGTTAAGTCGCAATGCAGACGGAAGTGATCAGGTTGCCAATATAGTTAAAGCAACCCATATTGGGCCATTGGCTGTTGGCGATAAATACACGCGCAGTATCGATTTCACTTTGCCGGAAGGTCTTGAGGGCAATTTCTACTTGAATGTTCGAACAGATGGCCCATTCGAGTTTATTTTTGATAAGAACAATACGGGTCATAGCGTTGCTATTCCCGTCACTTTGTCTAAGTCGCCAGATTTATTGGTTGAGTCAATTACATTGCCAACTCAAGCGCAGGAAGGTGCATTGCTAGAGTTAAGCTGGACCGTTCTGAATCAAGGCGAAGTAAAAGCAGAAGGGTTGTGGGTTGACACTATTGTTCTATTACCAGCGGACGGTAATGGTAGTGCAGTGACGATCGGCCAGTTCACTTATGATCGAGGTTTGGAGTCGGGAATTCGTTATACCCGCACTGAACAAGTTCGATTGCCAGGTAAAATTGAAGGGTTGTACCGAATCAAGGTTATTACTAATGCCAACTTAGGCTCAAGTGGCAATCAGGCTTATGAGCATGGAGTGGCTCGTAATAACAATGCCCTTCTTTCGAATGGTACGACGGATATTACGCTGAATGTCCGTCCAGATCTTCGAGTTACTGCGGTTGCATTGCCAGAACATGTTACTGCAGGAACAAGCACAGGACTGCGCTATACAGTATCAAATCAAGGCCCCGCCCCCACTTCAGGTCGCTGGAAAGATAAAGTTTATTTATCTTTAGACGGCACTTTGAGTGCGGATGATGTGTTAATTGGGCAGTTTGATAATGTATCGGCTTTAGCATCAACAGAAAGCTATTCCAATGACACCGGAATTGTAAATATACCAATTCGGTATCGTGGTAATGCATATCTGATTGTTGTTGCTGATGGCCAAAATAATATTGATGAGTATCCAAATGAATCAAACAATGTTAAGTCCGCCAGTTTCTATGTAGATCCGGTTCCGTTTGGCGATTTGCTGACCAGCGATGTCGTTGCGCCAGATCAGGCTGTGCATGGATCCACTATTGAAGTTCGTTATAAAGTCAGTAATAAAGGCAGTGCCACGACGCGTGGTGAGTCCGCCACGCTGAATACGTGGACTGATACGATCTGGTTGGCTCACGATAAACGCCGTCCGGGTGCATATAAGGGCGACGTTTTATTGGGATCAGTTACGCATACCGGAAACCTTGCGGTAGGTGATGATTATCTGGGGACGACGCAAGTTTCTATTCCAGACACTATGCTTTCAGGTAATTATTTCTTGACGGTTTGGAGTGACACTTATGATGCAATTCTGGAAGACACTTTAGCCAGCAATTTAAATCCGGATGATCCAAGCCAATTTGATAGTAATAATTATAAAGCCCGTGCAATAAGTATTCTGGGTATCACGCCTCCCGATTTAGTTGTTGCCACTGTGTCTGCATTAGAGGCTGCGCCTGCGCCTGGTGCTTACACGTTTAGCTATACCGTTAAAAATGTGGGTGATGTCTTTGACGGTCAATGGTCGGATGTTGTGTATATCGCAGACAATCCTGACCTTAGTAAAGCAAAAGAAGTCTGGACGTTGGGCAGCTATGAACAAAAACGTTCACTGGGCAACGCTGAAAGTTATTCGGTAACTCAAACGGTTCAGCTTGCACCATCAGTGAAAGGCCGATTTGTTATTGTTAAAACCAATGCAACGTCATCATCAGGGTTCAATGAGTCGGATGTGCAGAATAATACGAAGGCTAGTGCTTCGTTAGTAACAAATCATCCGGCGGATTTACAGGTTACATCGATTGTTACGCAGGCAGAGAATTTTTCAGGGGAAGAAACATTAGTGAGCTGGACTGTCGCCAATCTAGGTGAGGCAGTTTGGTCTGGTACTCGTGGTTGGGTGGATTCTGTATTTTTTAGTCGCGACCCTGTATTTATTCCTGAGCGCGCTACTGCATTGGGGGCTGTTGTGCACTCCAATGTATCTGGTTTAGCGTCTGGAGGGACCTACACCTCTTCGACAAAAGTGAAGCTCCCGCCTGGCACTGATGGGCCTTATTATATTTACGTTATTACCGATAGCCAGCATGATTCACCTTATCTGAATGCTGAAGTGAGTGCGCAAGCGCAAGTAGAAATGCTTCAAGGTGAAAATGACTCTGCGCTTAATTATCATTATGTTACGAGTGTATTTGAAGGTTTACTCAATACCAATAATATTGGGCGTGGTGAATTAAATGTCACCTATCGTGAGCCTGATTTGCAAATTGACACTATTCAAGTGTCCGATGTTGCACCTTCTTCAGGGCAGCAAATCACAGTAACTTGGACTGTTACCAATCGAGGAACAAGAGAAACTAGAAGCTCTGGGTGGTTTGACGGTGTTTATTTATCCCGTGATGCGTCATTGGATGGTTCCGACCATGCTTTAGTTGATCGCGGATCTGAGTCTGAAGTGATGTTGCGCGTGCGTAGTTCCGTATTATCTGAAAACGGCCGTGCTAAATTTCTTAAGCCGGGTGAATCGTATACAAATACGGCTACCTTTAATTTACCCGAGTCCATTAGTGGTCAATTCTATGTTTTAGTGAAGGCGGATACTTCGACTTTCAATTCCTATTCAGCAGAGCCAAGCTCGATTCGTGAGGCTCTGAGTACAGTTCAAGGCTCTGGGCCAGGTTCGGTATTGGAGTTCAAGGATGAGGGAAATAATGTTGCCTCATTGGCATTGCCGATTACGTTGGCGACCCCTCCTGATTTACAGGTTGCAGCCGTTCTTAGTAACGTAGAGAAAGTAATTGCAGGGCAAAACTTCAGTATTAATTATCAGGTTAATAATGCGGGTGGCGATACACCGAGTGACCAGTCCAGCTGGAATGATCTTATTTATTTGTCCAAAGACCGCTTCCTCGATGTTAATCAAGATCGCTATCTGGGGTATGTATCTCATTCAGGCGGATTGGCGGCGGGTAAATCATATTCAGGTGATTTGACTCTCACTGCGCCACGTGATTTAGAAGGTTCATATTACGTCTTTGTCATTACTGACCCTGCACGTGCATGGGGCGCAGGTGAATATGGCAAAGTTCGTGAATTTAGCAAGGAGCAAAACAATGCCAGCGCAGCAATTCAGCCATTAGTTATCGAAACGCCGCCACCCGCTGATTTGGTTGTTAGCAACGTTGTTATTCCAGCCACAGCCAATGTGGGTGATGACATTCAGATTGACTATATGGTAAACAATGATTCGATCAATCCAGCATTGGGTCGCTGGACTGATGCTTTATATCTCTCAAGTGATAATCAGTGGGATTTGGGCGATATTCTGCTCGGTAAAGTCGATCACAATGGTGGGCTCAATGCCAAAGAGAGCTACAGCTCGACGCTAAAAACGAAATTGCCGCCATTGAAAGATGGCTCATGGCGCATTATTGTTCGTCCCGATCTCTATAACGAGGTCTTCGAAGGTAAGATTAGTTACACCTCAACAGGCTTGTCGTTACCACCTGGTGAGGCAAATAATCGCCAGGCATCGGGAGGCATATTGCAGGTTAAGGTGCCTGAGCTAATCATTGGCAATACGCTATCCAGCATGTTGTCAAATGGGCAGGAAATGTTGTACCGAGTCAGTGTCGCGGCAGGTGAAACCTTACGGGTTGTACTTGATAGCCAAGCGCTCAGTGGTGCGAATGAGCTGTATATCCGCTATGGTCAAATCCCAACGACGTCAGCATTTGATGTGGCATATAACAATCCTTTATCGCCAGATCAACAAGTGTTATTACCAAGTACGGTAGCGGGGGATTACTACGTTTTAGTTCGGTCACGTCAAGGTGATCACGCAACGCCAGTGACCTTGCGTGCCGACTTGATGCCACTCGCGATTACCCGCGTAACACCCGATCAGGGCGGTGTGGGTGATGATGCTCATCGATGGGTTACCGTTGATATTGAAGGAGCCCGCTTTAAGGCGGGCGCATTAGTCAAATTAGCCCGTCCGGGTGTATTCGAAATTGAGCCGGAACGCTGGCAGGTATTGGATGCAACACATATCCGTGCGGTATTTGACTTGCGTAATGCGCCGTTTGGTTTGTATGACATGACGGTGATTAATCCTGATGGGCAGCATGTGACGACTCCGATGCGCTATCTGATCGAGCGAGGCATTGAAGCGGATGTCACGATTGGCATTGGTGGTCCGCGCGAGTTAAACCCTGGTGATAAGGGTGTATATAGCGTGTCGCTGCAAAGCTTGACTAACGTAGATACACCTTATGTGAAGTTCGAATTTGGTACGCCTGAAATGGGACGTAGCGAGGACGTTCTTTCTGGGTTGAATTTACCCTATACCATTTTTGGAACGAATGTTGTTGGCCGTCCTGATGGCCGAACTGTGGATGCTGCAGCTAATACTCAACAGTACGGGCAATCACCAGTAACGGGTACGTCGCGTAAAGATATCCCGTGGGCGCAACTTGATGGCGCTCTGAATACGTCGGGTATTAATTTAGCGCCAGGCTATGCCATGGATGTGGCTGCGGGTGGTTTTGTTGGGATGACCTTTAATGTTCAAACTTACCCTGGTCTTGCTGAGTGGCTGAATTACGATTTTGATGGTTTACGCGACAAGCTGTATGCCGTTCGTCCAGATTGGAAGGCTCAAGGCTTGTTAGATGGCGGCGTGGCGGATCTCGATAAAATTGCTAAAGGATTGGCTAAGAAATTTTTATCACATGAGGCTGATGAGCACATTACCAAGCAAGAAGCGCTGGCGATGCCGTTCCGCTTTAATGTGGTCGGCGCGGCAACACCATTAACCCGTGATGAGTTTATTGCCGATCAGAAGCGGCATGCATTGAAACTGCGCACTGCTATTTTGGCAGATGCGACAGCACCATCCAATCTCAGTGTATTAGCTGCTGATGAAGTGCAGTGGATTAATGGCTGGTTGGGCGCATTAGAAGCGGCAGGTTTATTGCGACCATTGGCAGAAGCGCCACCGATTCGAGAAAATGCCAAAGTTATTAGTCTGAATGCCACGTTGGCCTCGGGCATTTTATTGGCTAAAGGTGGCGAGAATTATCGCACTCAGGCTGATATTTTGGGTTTCTTCGCCAAAGTACAGCAATGGTATGGAGACACTGCAAAATATGCAGGTGATTCTGATGCAAAAATAGCTGGTATTGAGTACACCGAAACTCGCGAGGATGGTGAAGGTAATTCTGCTGAAATTCCTGTCCCTAAAATGGCCGATGCATCGCAATATGATTTGCATGCAGCACAAGACACCCATTTATTGAATTTTAATGTATTTGCCGGTGGCAGGACTGAATTGGAGTATCTGCGTCATATTGGCGTATTAAATGATAAATTCGAGCCGATTAATGGGCAAGCTTTAAATCTTACGAATTATTTGCAACAAGCCGCTACAAAAAGTGCTGCTGATCAAGCTATCGTCAGTGTACGGGGACCACAAGGTATATTGGCTGAAAATGGTGCAAGTTATGTACCTGCAGATACTGCATTGCCTTATACCGTGTCATTCAATAATCTGGGCAATAGCGCAGTTGGGCAACTGAGGATTGTCACTGAGATTGACGCAGATTTAGACATTCGCTCATTGCGCTTGGGCGATTTGAAGCTCGGCGATATTAATATTCATGTGCCAGATAATCAGGCAAATTTCCAGTCAGACTTCGACTTTACGGGAAGCAAGGGTTATATCCTGCGCGTGAGCGCAGGAATTGATGTGGCCAGCCGTGTGGCGACATGGCTGTTGCAAGCGATTGATCCTGATTCCGGCGAAGTATTGCATGATGCAACACGTGGATTATTGGCGCCAAGCAACGACCCAAGCCAATCGGCGAATGCTGCGACGCTTAAAAAAGGCTTTGTCAGCTACTCCATCCGTTCCGCTGAAGGTGCTCAGTCCAATGCTGAAATTAAAGCCAAGGCACGAATCTTAATTGATGAAGTGCCTCCGGTAGATAGTATTGCGACCAGCTGCACTTTGGATGCAAATGCACCGACAACTCAAATCACAGTCAGCTCTTTGGGTGTTAACGCCCAAGGTTCGCCTGCATTTGACGTGAAATGGAATGCCACTGATGATGCCAGCGGGGTTAAATCCGTAACGGTTTATGTTGCTGAAAATGGCGGAGACTTTAAGATCTGGCTACGTCAATTACCAGCGAGTCAAACTCAGTCTATTTTTACTGGAGAGACAGGTAAATCATATGAGTTCCTTGCTGTTGCAACCGATATGGCGGGCAACCGTGAAGCAGCTTCTGTGGCTAATGCTGTACTGCCGGATGATGGTGGTCGACAAGAAATTCTTGATAATTTAGGTGTCACTGAAAACCTAAAGCAAACGGCTGAATTGCCATTAGCAAGTGCAGATCGCAGCTATGCAAGTAACACACTGTTTACACAATCAAGCCAACGCTTACTAGGCCAAGTCGCTCAGCAGCAGCTTTCTGATTTGAAAACAGTACTGGCGCCCTTTGCGGTACGTGGTTTTGCGGAAGGCTTTGCACATGGTGATGCAGACATAGGCGCAGTCGCTATGATTGAGCTAGCTGATCACAGTGTTGTATTGAGTGCGGGTATCAATCGCAATGAAGTCTTCCACTTTAGTAAAGAGGGCGGCCGGAGCACTCAGCCACTCTTTGTATTGGATCAGCCTGTTTTAGATATGGCGCTTGATGCCCAAGGTCAATTGTGGGTGATGACGGGTAATCAATTGTTACAGCTGGACGTTGGATCAGGAGCAATCATTCGCCAAATCAGTGGGCCGAATCATGATCCACTGACGCATACCTTAGCGATCCAAGCACAAACGGGTGATATTTATGTGTCATCAGGAAGTGGCGTTGAGGTCTTCCACCCTGCAGAAATTGATGCGAATAAAGCGTGGACACATTTCAGTAATCAAAAAGTAAGCGATTTGGCCTTCGGCCCAGATGGCCGACTCTGGGGTGTGCGCTGGACGGGGTCCGATATTATGGATGCTCAGGCCAATGCGACCAGCGATATTCTGAGCTTTAATATGAACGGTCGCCTGAAAGGCCGGCCTGAGCTTGAATATCGTCTTGTTGGCTTGGTCGATAGCATCACCTTTGGTGCGGCTGGTAGTGTGCTCGACGGTTTAATGCTGGCCTCATGCAATTTAGCTCAACGCGCTCAGACTTCAGCTACTGATGTGGCGCCACATCAAGCTAATGTGTGGATGGTTGAGTTGCAATCAAAACGAGTACTGCAACTGGCATCAGGTGGCACACGAGGTGAAAGTATCATTGCCACTACGGATGGGCGAATTCTAGTTGCTCAAACTGGCCGTGTTGATGAAATTGCAACTTTACATGCTCCTGTTGTCAGCGCCATATCTGTACCTGATGGCTCATTCTTGCCACTGCCTGTCGGGCAGATTGGCGTAACGTTTGATCAAGCCATGAAGGAAGGTAACTCGACTGATGCAGGGAGCGTATTGAATCTGCAAAACTTTACGCTGCGTACGTTAGGCAATAATAGTGGCGCGATTCTTAATCCGAAATCAATTCGTTGGGATGCCGCAAACCGAACGGCTTGGCTTGATACCACAGGTTTACCTGCTGGCCAATATCAATTGACGATTAGCCATACATTAACAAGTGCAATGCAAGCCGGCCTTGAGCAGGATTACATCAGTACCTTTACCGCTGTGTTGGATATGAGCAGCCAGGTCAAAATCGAGTACAGCAATACACGTGCTAATCGGGCGACAGGTGAAGTGAGTTACGATGTGAATCTCACGAATATCGGCCTCGATGATTTGCGTGGTCCATTGATGTTGATGCTGGATCCAGGCCGATATTTTGCTAATAGTATTCAAGGGGCGGGCACGGGCAGCGCCGATCAGTCTGATCTGTGGATTCTGGATCTCACAGCTGCATTGCGTGGACTTGGCGGCAAACTAGCTGTCGGTGCTACCTTGGCCAATCAAACAGTAACGGTTACACCAGCAAGTCGCTTTGCAACACAAGCAGGCATGACGCAACTGGCGAAGTTTAATCTGAGCCATAGTGTTTACGCTGTGCCACAAGAAAATATTCCACCTGTATTGCAGCTTGTAAATGGCGAGGCAGCACTGGCCGCAGCCAGTATTGGGCAGGGGTGGTCAGGGCAAATTGAAGCGATTGATGCCGATGGCACTCAGTTCTTCTGGGAATTGGTGCAAGCACCTTCAGGTGTTACTTTAACGCATCAAGCCGCAGTGACTTCGGCTGCTGATGGGTATCACGCTGTTGCGACACTAAATTGGACACCAACAGCCAAAGACCTAGCTAATAGTGAAATCATTGTACGAGTGCAAGATAGTCGTGGTGGTGTAGCGACGAAACGTTTTGCTGTTAACGTGAATGGTGGAAACTTTGCGCCAGTCATCTCCCCGATTAAGGAGATTACGCTGGCTGAAGGCGAGGTACTGAGCCTGCCATTGTTAAGCTCTGATGCGAATGGTGACGCACTCACAAGTAGTGTGCGTAATCTACCTGCGGGTGCAATGTTCGACGCTCGCACTGGCATCTTAAGCTGGGTGCCTAATTACGATCAGGCTGGGCGATACACTGATATCACTATTATCGTCAGTGATGGCAAAGCCACGATATCGAAGCAACTGAGCATTACTGTTGAACAAGGCTATGCGAAGCCAGTTTTAAGCGCTGTTGCCCCGCAAACATTGCGTGAAGGTGATCGCTACGCCTTGCAATTAGCAGGAATAATGCCGGGAGGCCTGGTTCAAGCTGACGGCACTACGATCAGGCTTGAATACTCTGCGCCTTGGTTACCTGCGGGCGCAGTCCTTAATGCTGAAACGGGTTGGTTGACTTGGACGCCTGGCTTTGTACAGCATGGGCAATATCGGGTGCCTGTTACATTAACTGCAACCTATTCAATGCCTGGGCAAGATCCCGTTGTAACTGCAGTTATTCAGCAAATTGAATTCAATGTTTTGAATGCAAATGGTGCTCCAGTCTTTACGCCAGCTGAAACGTGGAATGTGTTAGAAGGGCAGCCACTGCGTATTAGTGTGTTTGCATTTGACCCGGACAATCCTGAATTTGAACCCAAAATTCGCATGTCGGCCAGTTCTGCGGCGATCGGGCCTGAAACTTCTGCGCCAACCGTGACGTACAAGGTAGATGGGCTACCACAAGGTGCTAGTTTCGATGCAGAAACCTTAGAAATTGTATGGACTCCGGGCTACGTTCAGGCGGGTTCTTACAGTATTACGGTAACCGCAACAGACGACGGCGACGGCACTGGCACACCTGCCGTGAGCCAGATTATATTGCCGATCATCGTTAATAACGCCAATCGCGCCCCTGAAATTGGCAATATTAGCAACGCCTTTGTAGACAAAGGCGGCGTACTTGAAATACCTGTGACCGTATCGGATGCCGAAGGTAATCCGCTGCAAATTTCTTTATCAGGCTTGCCTGCATTTGCGACATACACCCAAAATCCGTCTAATGCAGACGGGACGGTGACAGGGATAATCCGTTTTGCGCCGAAAGAGGGTGATCGTGGTGACTATACAATTACCGTGGTGGCGCAAGACAACGGCGATGGGAATATCAATCAATCGCTCACCCAAGCGAAAACCTTTGTCTTAACCGTACGCAGTAAAACAGAAGCGCCTGTGATCACCTTGCCACGACAAATTGTTGCGGTGGTTGGGCAGGCGATGAGCGTACCGATCTCGGTTCGGGATATGGATCAAGATGCATTAAATCTCCGCGCCCTTGGACTGCCAATTGGCGCTGTGATTACAGCGCAAACTCAGTATGGCCAAGCCATGATGACATGGACACCCACTGCTGATGACGTTGGTGCACATGATATCGATATCATCGTGAGTGATAGTGGTCTGCCTCCGCAAGATGCGGGTTATACCCCGGATGGAATTACGCCCGTTGCTAATGTGACCACACAGCGCCTTCGTGTTGTTGTGCGGACAAACAATGCAAGCCCGGAAGTGCTTGGTATCCAGTTGAATGGCAAAGCAGTTGCTGACAGTGCGGTTGATGCAATCAAGTTAAGTGCCACCGAGGGTGTACCGCTCACACTGGAATTATACGGCCGCGATACTGACATTGATCTTATCAGTTGGAGTGCAAGCAACCTGCCGCAAGGCATGACGCTAGAAGTGCCGAGCAATGCCAATGGCAATCGTGCTTTATTGCATTGGACGCCAGGTCTGTTTGCCGCGCAAGACGATAATCTGGGTGGGGGTCACGCAGGAATTTGGCGTTTCCAACTAACTGGCAGTGATGGTGCTGCAGCAGTGGTACGTAACTTTGAAATTCAAGTTGCTAACGTCAATCAAACACCGCGCTTACTGGCGATGCCGCTGCAATTGGTCAATGAAGGCGATACGCTTAGCTTCACGATGCGTGCGGTGGATATTGATAAAGACGCTGTCCGTATGAGTCTGGTGTATGACGCTACAACGCCGAAAGGGATTCAATTTGATGGCAATACTGGCTATTTCGAATGGACGCCAGATCAGGAAACGGTCAACAACGCGCAAGCAACAAATCAACCGTTCACACTAACCTTCCTTGCTACGGACGGCGTTGCAACCACGACGCAAACGGTACAAGTACGAGTGTTTGATGTGAATCGCGCACCAAGCTTAACGGTCAGCAATCACGCTGTGATGGTTGGACAACAACTCAGCATTCCCGTTGCGTTTGGTGGTGTTAGCAATGGCATTGTTGCGCTGGATGCAGATGGCAGCGTGCAAACTCAAGCTTTGAACGTTAGCTTTGCAAATTTACCAGAAGGCGCTACTTATAATGCACAAACCCACCAATTGAACTGGGTTCCAGGCCCAGGTCAGATTGGTGATTTTGTTGTTAGCGCCATAGTGAGTGATGGTTACAACAGCAGTAACCATACTTTTGTGATTCGTGCTGTGGCTGACAATGCGGGTAATGCACCAAAAATCAGTGTAACGACCACGCCAAGTGGCCCAGCATTGCCAGGGCAAACGGTATTAACCACGGTACGGGCTGATGCATGGAGTGGTATTGCCCAACTTAATGTTGCAATGCGTCAAGTGGGGAGCGAGCAATGGGTAGCTGTTGCGCTCGATGCTGCTGGCCGCGTTCGCATTGTCCCTGAGCAGGCGGGCATTGTTGAGTTGCGTGCTACTGCGGTGGATCGTGATGGATTTAGTTCTACTTACACTCATCAATTACGAGTGAAAGATCCCGCTGATACCAGCGCACCCGTATTGAATTGGGTGGCGGATCTCGCAGGCGCGAGTGCTTTCACTGCGCCCGTTGCAGTGACTCAAACCTTGGATTTACTGGCGCAATTGCAAGAGCGCCAGTTGATGGGCTACAAGCTGGAAATTGCTGCCGCCAATAGTACAGATTGGATGACTTTGGCACAGCAATCGGCCAATGCTACAAATATCAATCAGCAAACGGCCTTGGCTCAGCTTAATCCATCCTTGCTGGCAAACGGGATTTATCGCTTGCGTTTGTCGGCTTGGGATTTGGCGGGGCGTACGAGTGAGATTGAAGCTCGCATCATGATCGATACGGCGCAAAAACAGTTAGGAACGCAAACAGCTAATGATGCGCTTTATCAACTGGCAGGCCATTCTTTGGCATTGACTCGCGTGATTGATACTGCGACAGGTTTAACTACTGAGGGGGATTTAGGTAATTGGCGCTTGCCGATACTTGATGCTCATTTGACGAGCGATCAGCCTGCAAGGACCACCAGCGGTGCATTAGCGCCATGGACAGAAGGCGCGCGAGTTTGGCTGCAATTTCCTACCGATTTGGCTACGGCCAACGCACCATTGCGCAATTTGAGTTTTAAGTTAAGTACCAGCAGCCAGAGTTTAGGCGATGCTGTTAATTCACCCGTTGTGTGGCAACCGCAATTTAGCAATGATCAAGGTTGGTCACTGCAAGCCTATGCGAATGTTAGCGCTAATGCCCCTGAATGGCTGATTAAACAAGGTCAACACTTGTATAGCCAAACCACGGGTCTGCCTTGGGCGCCAACGCATTACACACTTACCGCACCAGATGGCACTCACTATGAGCTGGACGCTGCAGGTAAGGTGACATCGGTACAATTCAGTGATGGTGCACAATGGTTAGTCTCTGATGCGGGTATAGCCGTCGCTGGCTCAGCCAGCAATGCGCGTATTGACATACTGCGCGATGCACAAGGCCGTATTTCGCGTATTACGGGCCCAATGGCCGAAGGTACACGCAGCACGGCTTATCGTTACGATGTGCAAGGCCGCTTAATTCTGGCTCGTGCGCTGGATGCCGTGGATATGGGAACGCCGTATGGCTACGACAGTAATGGCCAGCTATTTAAAGATGCCATTACCGCCAATCTGGGCGTCGCAGGTAATTGGCATGCAGCTACTCCGCAATGGAGCGGCGAGCTTAGCGCTGGTCAAACTACCAGCATTGCCTTTACTGTCCGCGACAGTGAAATTGCGTCGACGATTCACACTCCGGGGGGCCAAGGCGCGATCATTATCGCAATTGAAAGCAACGCAACAATCCACGTTGAAGGCACAACCTTACTGGGAACGAAAATTCTCAATGGCAAGCAAACCAGCTTACTGCGGGTTACTGAAGCAGGGCTGAAGCTGATTCGTCTCTCGGGTAGCGGCAACGCCAGTGTACGCGTGTCTATCGCTGGTGATCTAAACCACGATGGTGCAATCAATGGCAGCGATAGCGCTGCTTGGGTTGCAGCTGCCGCAACGGGTGATGCTTTGGGGGATCTGAATGGTGATGGAACAATTGATCAAACAGACCGCCAAGTGCTCTACGCCAACTATGGCTGGCAAGCTAATCGCGCGCCAATTGCTGCTGAGCAAAGCACAGCGAAAACGCATACTGATTTGTCAGCCGAAATTACGCTGAAATCCATCGCGCAAGATTTAGAAGGCGATAGCGTATTCTGGCGCGTACTTGGCAGCACCCACGGCTCTGCTAAATTGGCTGCCGATGGGCAAACCCTGCTATTTAGTCCGGAAGCGGGCTACGCGGGCGAAGCCACGATTCGCATACAGGCGGATGATGGTTTCATGGCGGCGGCGCCGATTGAGATTAAGGTGAATGTGAGCGGCGCGAAGCTGATTGCTATTCAAATTAACCGCCAAATGTTGCTTAAACCTGGTATGGCAAGCAAGTTGGCAATTACTGGTGAATTTGAAGATGAGCATCAAGTCGCATTGTTTGGTGATTATTTAACTTTTCAATCTAGTAATTCTGCCGTTTTATCTATTGGAAACGATGCATCGGTACGGGGGATTTCAGAGGGTAATGCATATGTTATTGCGCGTGCTCGTGGCATTGAAGGTTTTAATGTATTCGCTGTAAGTGCCGATCCTCAGAGAAGAATTCTTAACGAGCAAGGCTTTGAGGTTGATGTTTATCCGCAGGCTATAGCTTTGCCAATTGATGGATTGCGGCAACTAAAAGTTAAGCTTTTGGATGGAACTCTAATTACATCAAAAGAATCCGGTACACGTTATTTTCTAGGAAATACTAATGTTGCTGAAATCACTGAGAATGGATTAATTAAAGCCAAATCAATTGGTGAAACATGGGTGTACGTCATTCATGCGGGAATGCAGCATCAGATAAAATTAAATATTCTTGCCGCAGAAGTTGATCGTGGAGTTATCACGCAAGGTGATGGCTTAGTTGTGAAGGATCTCCATGGTAATACAGTCATGGTTCCGGCTAACTCTTTACCAGATGGCGCATCTGTTTCAATATCAAAAATAGATATTCAAAATGTAGGCATGCCTTTACCAAAAGTTGAAGGTCTTTCCGCTGTTGCAGTATTTAAACTAGATTTTGAAGGTAATGCGAGGTTGCCGCTTCAATTGGCAATTGATTTAAGCCAGATTGTCGACTCCACGACAGGTAAAACGCATCATTATGAGGCTGGCACAGAAGTTTTATTTTGGCGCAAAGGAGTTATCAGAGACGTTGATGGGTCTTTAAAAGAAACGTGGTGGTTAGTTGATAACGGTTTTATTGGTGACGATGGCGTTGCACGTACTGCAAGTCCACCTTATTCAGGCATCACAGGTTCTAATGGTGTTTTCCTTGTTTCAACAATAGATAAGAAAAATAGTGATGCAAAAACAGGAGAGGTGAAAGTTGCTGCTGCATTAATTAATTATAATGCCATTTGGGCGGAAATGGCTTTTGTCGCTATGGCCCCAGCTGCATCAGCAGCAATGAGTGCACTCGCTATTTTTGCTTCTTTATCTTCGGTTTCAGCGATCAAATACACCTTAGAGGGCTCATATCGAGTTCCTGTGAGTCCAACTGATTTTGAGATTGATAAAGTAACTCAAACTTTTCCTGTTGCACCAAAATCAATTGTCCATCGTCCTATGATTACGGGCTTTGATTATGATAAAACTACAAAAAAATTGACCGTGCAAGGAGATGGTTTAATTCCGCCAGGTGGTAGTTATGGGAATTACAAGATAAAAATTTGGCTTGTACCTCGTGGAAATCAAATTTATACACCAAGTGAAAATGCGGAACATGGTCTGATATGGAAAGGGTTAGAAACTTCATGGGCTGGGTTTAATAAATACGAAGCGATTATTCCCGATGATGTCGCTCTTTCTATGCATCTTATTTATGTGGAACGTATTGCATTAATTCCATCAGATGATGGATCAATGGTTGAGAGCTATCCAGTTGATAGTGATCCAGTACAAGCGTGGTCATTGGGCACTAATAATGTTTTGGTGACAACACGTTCTAGTATTGAAATATTTCAAACGGAAAAGCCATCAACAGAGGCTAATAGGGAGCAAAAGCTAGTAGCTCGTATCAATAAAGATGAGAAAGGCAATGCACTCAAACTTTATGGTCGATATGGAGATCAAATTGTATTTTCAAACGATGGAACATTGGCTTTTGTTGCCGCTACCGACAGCCAAATATATGTCGTGGATATGTTAACCAATACTGTCGCCTATACATTGAAAATTCCTGGTGCAGCAGCACGGTTAACAAGCCTTGCTGTTAATGATGGTTGGTTATATGCATCTGAAGGTAATGCAGGTGGTGGCGCTCGATTAGTAAGGGTCAATATTGATCCAATGCGAGATGAATTTCTTAAGGAAATTCAAACTATTAAATATGCTTTTGATGCGCCGTGTGGTTTTTCTGATATGGCCATTAATAATGGAAGCTATTTGGCAATTACCGCTCCTAAAGTCAGTACTCTTTGGAATAAATCAAAAGTAGTTGGCAATATTTATGTGATTGATCTTAATAAGATTGATCGGTTTGGTGAATTTATGACGGATGCAGTTCTTGAAATTACTGCTGCCAATTTCCCTGTGGCTGGAAAAGGAGTGTTCCCATCGTTTATTACTAGCGGCAAGGAAAACGGTGAATTCTTTGTGTCTAGTTCTGGCAATATGGATGGTGGCGCTGTAGCGATACAGGCTGGCTTGGATAAGAATGGGAATCTTAATAAAACTGTTACTGGTTCAACAACAAAACTTACACCAGAAAACAAATCTGGTGAAATGAACTGGAAGAATGCAAAGTTCCAGCAAAATATTCAGCAAGCTTATGGGAATGTGGTTGTTGAAGTTGATGGCATACAATATGCATTAATTGCAGATTATAATTTCATTTTTAATGACCCACGTTATTACGATAATGGTTATGCGTACGGTTCTCAGGGGCTTGTTGGAAAGCAAGTTGGCGGTAAGATCGGGGTTATACAAGACCCATTTGGCCTAAAAGGCGATCCTAAGTATTTAGGTGCAACAACGCCAATTGTTGGCGGTGCAGTTGATCATCTGACACTTGGGAATGATGGGAAGTTATATGCAGATGTATTTATGTATGATGATCCATTTCAGCCAAACCGGTCATTCAAATCTTTATTTGTTTGGGAGGCTGCACAGGTCGTGGCGAATGCCAAAGCCAATAAAAAAGCAACAACTCCAATTGATCGATTGAGTGGCGGAAGTGGTTCATCTGCAAATGGGCAGTTTATTATGCCGTCGCGGTTGGATGGCGCTCAGTCTGGCGAGCACTTTGGCTGGACTTATGGAATTGGTACATACCAAATACCAGGCAGATTTAATACATTAAATACGGTTCCTGTAGATCTTCCAGAGTTCAAGCCCGGCGCGGCCGGAAATGTCTTTAAGGAAATGCTGGCTATTGATGATATTGCTATAGCTAAGCGTCGTGAAGATGGTACTTATTCTGCTGCTGAGTACTTAGCTAAAAGTACCGTTTATAACGGTTGGAATATGTTTACGCTGGGTTTTGTTGATCGTCAGGCGGCAAGGTACCAAAGCTATACATATCCATCTGAGAATAAAGCTATTAGCGATAAATCATATTGGTCTGCTACAGCGCTAGATACAATATTAACATTTACTTCATTCTATGGAGCAGGTAAAGCAGGGAGCTATGTAGAAAGCAAATTGGGCAGCGGTATGTGGGGGACTTTCCATAAGGAGCTCGCTATCGATCTCGTGTTGAATACGGGGGTATTTGCTGGTGATGTGATTAATAACGTTGTTACAGGAAAGGGAACGATTGAGCAGTCTCTTGTTCAGCTCAGCACAGGCACGCTCCTTGGCGCTGGTTTGGTTGGGATTGGGCAAATTATGAGTTTGAAGCCTCGTAGCGGCTCAAAAGTGATGTGGGATAGCCCAACTGAACTGAACCCAACGGGTATAAGGTTAAGCAGCCCAGTGATGTCTGCTGCCACTGCCGAGTCGCGTTTACTAAATACGCTGGCGGATACAAGTAGTACTGAAATGATGATGCAATCGGGTAGTGTTTTTAAGGTGAGCAAAACACGGCAGATTGTGATTCCAGAAGCAGGGTCGATGTCGCTTACGGAGGCACTTGCGTGGCAAGTAAAAGTTGGTGAAACCCTGCCAGATATAATTTCTGAATTATCTAGTACCTTTACTAAACAAGAGAAAGCGCTGATTGCAAGCCGAATCATGGAAGGCACAATTTCGGCAGCACGGCGTGCAATGTCTGACGCTAATGCTGCGATGCAGCTTGGCAATATGCTACCCATCCGTAGTTTTGACGAGTTGAAGTGCTTACGTGGCAAAGAGTATAGCGGTGATGCTTTGTACGATCAGCTGATCAAAGATGCTGCGGATGCAACACGCCGACGTGGTCCGATGTTTGATCCAGAAGGTTGTTTTGTGGCCGGCACCTTGGTGCACACCAAAGACGGGTTGCGAGCGATCGAAGAAATCCAGGTTGGTGATTGGGTACTGGCGAAGGACGAGTCTGGTCAGGGCGAAACGGCGTACAAACGGGTGCGCGAAACTCATCGTTTTGAAGATAAGGAGATCTGGTATCTCGAATTTGCATGGCTGGGGTCTCAGTCTGAACGATCGTCCCAAGATCAAGGTTTCCTGATCTGTACTCGCAATCATCCGTTCTGGATAAAAGGGATGAGGAAATATTCGCAGGAAATTGGGCACGCAGTTCTTACTAAGGATTCAAATTCTCCATCTGATGTCTGGCTGCGTGCCGACTTGATCGATCCTGGTATGGTGCTGGAGCTGGCTGATGGCCATATGGTTTCGGTGACTAAGTCCTTGTATTTGGCGCAGACTGAAAATGCACACATCGGCTTTATTCAAGGCGATGGTGCGGTGGGAGCCTGGCAGGATGAACTGGATGGCCGATCCGTCGAGTTTACTGCTAATGGGCCGATGACCAATCTTAGTTTTAACCCCGATCGGGTTTATAACGACGAAATGGAGGGGAAGGGAGAGGAGTTTTTATTCCCAGTATATCGCACGACTGTGTACAACTTTGAAGTCGAGGGCTTTCATACGTACTTTGTCGGCGAAATGGGCGTGTGGGTACACAATACCAATTGCCAGGGAACGAGAAAAGAAGCGGAAGCACTGACGCCAGATCAATTGGAAGCGAAGAAACTGCTTAAGGAAAAAAACCTGACACCGGTCGATGACTGGCATATTTATCCGTCATCTAATGCTTTTCATTCACAGATTAAGCAGAAAATCGCGAATGGTGAGTCGCCCACTGGGTTTGCAGCTGCTTACGAAGCCATGACAGAAACATCTTGGTGGTCTAAATTGCAATCGAAGTTTGATGGGGCCATTAATTATGTTGAGGGCGGCGCGAAAGGACTTTACGCCTATGGACTAGGTTTTAATAATCCGTACGGTGGGTTATCGGTATCTATGATGGGTGATGGGCTTGTTGTACTTCGCAATAAATTGACTGATGTGGTTGAACAGCGCGTGCATACCAGCATGCTGGCTGATACCAAGGCTGGTAAATTTGGTTATCACGGTGAGTATATGACGCAGTATGTTGCTTGGCGTAATGCTGTAGCCGATGCCGAGGCTAATATAGCCAGAGCTGAAGCTGCCGGTAATTTGAACCACGGCATTACTATACCAACTGTTCCTAAAGATATTTTAGATAGCGCGAAAACCGTTATGGATACCTTGAACCGTAATAGTGCAGCACTATTTCAATATAAAGAGCTCTCTGGATTGATGTATGCGGTGGAAGATGCCGCTGGTGTTGATTTGCTTATCGACTTTATCAATGCCTCAATCAAAGATCCTGGATTGTCACTAAAGCAGCCTACCAAGGTTCTTCAGGGCTGGAATACTAGTGATCCGTTGAGCGAGCGATTGTTTATCACCGCACTGGAAAAAAACGGTAGCGGAAAAAATGCGATGTATACCACGCCGGATGTAATCTTTCATATTGAGAAGGAATATAACAGTGCAGGCCAATTTGTCGGAGTGAAAAAGGTCAAGGTCAAGACCTCTGATGTTGCTACACCGTTAGTAGATTCAAAGCAGACTGGACAGTTGATCGTTAGTCTGCAAAAGGCCATGCAAAAAGCCAGCATGAACTATCAGATGGTGTTGGAGCAGGGCGGTCGCAACACGAGTGATATTGATCAAGCGGCTCTGGATATAGCCTTGCAGCAGGCTAAAAAGTTTTGGTTGCAAGCGGGTGCATTGCCGTCGAATTTGGAAAATATCCAAGTACAGTTAGCTCAGCTTGATGGTGTTGCAGCAGCTTATCAGGATGGACATAACATTTATTTCGATGTGGATGCCGCTGGTTGGGGTTGGTTTGTTGATACTACTCCAGCGGAATCATCTGAATTCGAGCAGATGGCTGATGGACGTCTGTTGGCGCGCGCAGGGCATGGTGCTGACGGTAAACTTGATCTGTTATCAGTCATGATCCACGAAATGGGCCATAGACTTGGTTTACAGCACTCGTCTCATGAGGGGGTGATGGAGGCGTATGTTATCCCGAGCGAACGTATGTTACCTGATGCGGATGAGGTACGGTTGCTTGGATTGCAAGCTAAGGCCAGCAGTCGGGGTGAGTCGCATCAGTCGGAAGCTGTAATAGCTAAGCCACAATATCAGGTAGTGGCTAATTCTGGATTGATGTCCGGTTCATTTGATTCAGGGCTGGGCTGGGGATTGTACGGCAATGTACTTGTAGGGCAGAAAGAAGCCATATTACAAGAAGGGCAGATGCAGACCCGCCTCAACCAAGTCTTCGTCGTCGGCGAGCATGATCGCTTCCTACGCTTTACGCTGGCCAATAGCGCGCTGGATGATGTGAGCAATGGCCCGGATGATGTGTTTGAGGTGGCTTTACTTAATGCCAATACGGGTGCTTCCTTGCTCAGTGGTATCGGGCTGAGCCGTAGCGATGCGCTGCTCAATCGCCAGGCCAACGGCGCTGAGTTTGCCGCCAATGGCGTTACACATGTCGATAATGCCGATGGCAGCCGCACTTATCTGATTGATTTAGCAGGGATTGCGGCGGGTACGGCGGTTAATCTGTCGTTTGATTTGATTGGCTTTGGTGAGCAAGGCAGCCATGTAACCGTTCGCGATGTGCGGATGTTGGGTGGTTTGCAAGCGATAGATGATGCGGTGAGTACCGCAGAAGATACGGCGCTTGATATCCAAGTCTTGGCGAATGATCAGGGCGTTGATGCACAAACCAGGCCTGTTCTCGTCGCTGCGCCGCAGCATGGTCAGATTGCCGTGAATGCCGATGGCAGCTTGCGCTATACACCGGCCGCTGATTACTTCGGTAATGATAGCTTTACATATCTGCTCAAGAATGGCCAAAATGAATCGTTGCCAGCAACAGTGCAGATTGTGGTGTCGCCGGTGAATGATGCACCACTCGCTCAGGCCCAGGCGATTGTGCTGCCGGAAGACAGCAGCATTGTGCTGAATCTGCTGGCTGGTAGCCACGATACAGAAGGTAACGTGCTAAGCGTTCGTATCCTGACCCAGCCACAGTACGGCCAGCTTAGTCTGGGTGATGATGGCTTGTATCGCTATACCCCTGGCGCCAACTTTAATGGCAAAGACCAATTTAGTTATGTTGTCAACGATGGTGAGCTGGATTCTGCACCTGCAAGCGTTATGCTTACGGTAACGCCAGTGAACGATGCACCGGTTCTGACTAGCCAAGCATTGCTGGGTAGTGAAGATCAGGTATTGCAGGGCAATCTCTTGGCGGGTGCGAGCGATGTGGATGCTGATCAGTTGAGTGTTCAATTACTCAATCTGCCTGCACATGGCCAGTTGCAGGTCTTGGCCGATGGCACGTTCAGCTATACGCCAGAAGCAAACTTCAACGGCAACGATAGTTTTAGTTATCAGGTCAATGATGGCTCGCTGGCATCGAGTGTAGCGACGATTACGCTTAAGCTGGCGGCGCTGAATGATGCGCCACTGGCCCGCGATGCCCACTTCACCCTTACCGAAGATGGTTCTCTGCTGATTGATTTGGCGGCATTGGCAAGTGATGTAGAGCACGATGTACTGAGCTTTACCATCACCCGTGCCCCTGCGCATGGGGCCTTGCAACAATTGGCCGATGGCCGCTATCGCTATACGCCCGCAGCCAATTACAACGGTGCGGATGACTTTAGCTACAGCGTGAATGATGGTGAATTAACTTCTAATATAGCCACGGTTCGCTTGGCGATTACCGCTGTGAATGATGCGCCATTGGCGGCTAATTTAGCTTTGGCGGGCAGCGAAGATATTGCTTTGAAGATCGATCTGCGCTCGCAAATCAAAGACATTGATAGCACTAGCTTGGCAATCCGCATTGTCGCCGCGCCATTACATGGCCAGCTTACGCTGGGCAATGATGGGGGCTTTGTGTATCAGCCGGATGCAAACTTCAATGGCAACGATAGCTTCACGTATTTAGTGAACGATGGGGAGCTAGATTCAAGCGTTGCTACTGTCAGCCTGGTGTTTGCTGCGGTGAACGATGCGCCCATCGCTCGTGATGCGGCATTGACCTTGGCTGAAGATGGCTCACTGCGGATTAATTTACTTTCTATGGCAAGTGATGTGGACGGTGATGTGCTAACAGCGAAAATAATCAACTCGCCTGCTCATGGTCAGATTACACGCAATGCCGATGGTAGCTTCACCTATATTCCTGCTGCGGATTACAACGGGCAGGATACCTTGAACTATGTGGTGAATGATGGTCTGCTTAATTCGGCGGTCGCGACTATTCGTTTGACGATTACACCCGTCAACGATGCACCAGTGGCGCGCGACACGAGCTTGGCATTAAATCAGGCATCGAATTTGCGCATTGATTTGCCAAGTTTAGCCACTGATGCGGATCATGATGTTTTGAGTGCGGTGGTGTTGTCTGCGCCGGCTCATGGCAAATTGGTGCGTCATTGTGATGGCAGTTATTTCTATACGCCAGCGCTGGATTTTAGTGGTAAAGATAGTTTTACTTATCGGGTCAATGATGGTCGTATGGACTCGGGCGTGGCAACGGTGACTTTAAATGTGAAACCATTACCAGCAATCCAAACCTTGGATCAAAACATCGAATTCAATGGTGCATGGAGTAGTGCTCAGGCTGGTTTTTACCCTCGGGCAACGATTAATTTGCCAACAAGAGGTAATTATTTGCTCACATTCAGCATGACACCCGAAGCAGGTTCAAATTCGGCTGATTTAGTGAGTGTTACTTCTTATTTAAGGGCGATGTTCCCAGGCGCAGTGCCTGCAAATACGACTTACAATCCGAATCCGAATTTGGCCAACAATACCTTTGCGGATAGTTTGATTCTGACCTCTGTGCCAGCGGGGCAATATTATCTGGATATCAATGTCACTACTTCTCCTTATCCATATCATTGGAAAGGTAAGCTGAGCTTCAAGCTTGTGGCCTTGCCTGCAACGCTGGGTAATGGAGTGAGCAATATGTCCGGATTGAGTGAACGGACTCTTGCGAGAGCAGCGCCTGTGCCGATGAGTGCCACGCTCATGGGCGAGCCTATTTCAGCGACTGAAACCATTAAGCTGAGTTATAGCGTTGAATCAGGGGCTAGTTTGCGAATTAAATCAGCGGATTTAGGTGGAAATACGTGCCAAATGACGCTTGGCCCGGTCGCTAATGGCACTTTACAGCAGCAAACGAATGGCGATTACCTCTATACGCCGAAGGCAGGTTTTAGTGGTAAAGAACTCTGCACTTATACGGTGTTTGATAATAAAAAATCACGTAGTGCTAAGCTTGAGTTGAATGTGACTGCACCAGTGGTGAGCGGCAAAGCGATCATTAATAATGATCGAACCGCTAGTATTATCGTAGCCGCCAAATCGGCAGTCCAAGCTGTGGCAGTGCACGCACAAGCCAAGGTGAATATTAATTGGAGCCGAAATGCGGGTAGGGCAGAAACGCCAGCGCGTTTATGCCGCCAGGAAAATTGGCTCAATGAAATGTATCGCCAACCAGCGAAGGAGACTCAAAGTTTGGCTGAGAAGACGGGGCTGAGGGTGCGGTTGGAGCGCTGACAGCAGCAGGCTCGTACGATACGTATCGGCCGAGCCTGCTCTGATAAGATCTCACGTATGGACGATCTTTAGAGGGCGTAGCTGGATGCTTAGCGGTGGCGCTATACTGATAAATCAATCACGATTCACATCGTGAATCGAATCAAAAATTAGTAACAAAGGTTAGGATTTAATGAATTACACAATTGCCATTCTCGACAGAGAGAACCACAACGTTGAATCCAATATTCTTTGGTTTCCTGAGACCATCGGTGGAGTAAAGAAAATGCTCTCCGTTTTTATGGATGAAACTCGGCCTGCAAATGCAGCTCAGTCGGCTAGATTATCTCGCTTGGTCAAGCGGCTGCTGATGTATTTCCCATTAGAAAGCAATTCAGAAGAAAACTCGTTATGGAACGGTATCAATCCAATTCATACAGTGCGTGATTTACCTAGCCAAGCGTGGACGATACAGATTGATTCTGATCAATCTGACGCATTTTTACGTCGATTATTACCGCTGGCGCGTGAATTGCGCTTGGATGTGTTTGATTTAGAAACGGAAACCTATTATTGCCATGATATGTTGCGTAGCTATGTGATTCCAGAAGAAAAAACGGCTATGTGGTATGAATTAGATCCGATTGCTGCTAATCCAGTGAAATACACCAAGGCAAAAGTCGCCAAGCGTTTTGCTGAGCAATTAACGCCAGCTTTGGCTGAGTATGGTTTTGTGCCTGTGCGGGAAAAATTGGATGATGGGTTTTTGTTTTATGTTCAGCGTGAAATTGAGGGGGGAAGTCAAGTCGTGTGGGCGAGTTGCAGCGGATCTGCTGGCGAGCTGCGTTGTCAAATGTATTTCGAAATTTATAGCCTGCGCGCTAGTGGTTTTATTCAGAAATTTCAGCAATGGCGTGAAAATCAACCGCTCAATGATTTTGCATGTAAAAAGATACGTATTAGTTTGTCAGAGCTTGAAACCCTACGTAGTCTTACTCATAGAAAAATTCTTAATAACATTGATCTCTGTCGAAGTACTGAAGAAATTGATTGGATGATTGAAGATACTTTGAATATGGGGATTTTTATACTTAATAAAGCGCGAACAATTCAAGGCTTGAATTGGTTACAGAGTAACAAGGAAGCAAAAGGGGTATACCCTAACAACTACTATAATACAAAAAAACAAAGCTTTTCCTTTTTTCTATATGCTCGATTGGCAGGAGATCCTCATTTTGAACAAATGGCTCAAGAAATATTGGAAGTGGTAAATAGTAAAGAGCCAATTCCAAATGCTCCCACCACTATTAATGAAATAATTACTTTTTGCCGCGAGTATGTATCCCCTGTTGGCGATGGGCCTGCATAGCAAGAACTCAAACTCTGAATATTCAGACATAAAGGTGAAGCCGCTCGTTTTGAAAGCGGATAAAAATTTTAGTAGATAAGGAGTGATATGAAAAAATGGTTAGTGTTCTTTTTTGCATTGTTATTGCCTGCACTGAGTTTTTCCGTAACAACTGCAGCATCGAATGATGCTGGTGCGACGTAAGCGCCTAGCCCTCCCATCTAAACGCCCTTTCCTTTTTTCGTCATGCTGAGGTTTTTATCAAGCAGGAGGATTTATGGGGGATTTGCAGACGCGGCGCGGGGAGTGGCTACTGCGTGTGG
>NZ_JAWQUO010000055.1:0-22911 GCF_033446605.1 Iodobacter sp. CM08
TTCCTTTGTCTTTCAAGGGTTCACGCCATCTGCCACGTCCCGTACATCGGCGCGGGCATGCGCTCCGAAAAAAAGGGACGGGCAAAGATCAAGTCCCCGTTTTGGTGTTACGCAATCGGCAAGGCGCTACCACCGATTTTAAATTACTCGTTGCGAATACGAAGAGTATCGAGCCGGTACTGTCTGCTGTTCTGGCTCCTGATGTCATGCTGTGCAGTGATGGCGCGGCGGCCTATCGTTTGGCAACAGCACACTTAGGCCTCAGCCACTGTGCCGTGAATCTCAGCCAAGGCATCCGTGTTCGAGGGGCTTATCATGTGCAAAATGTGAATGCATATGATAGTCGACTCAAAAATTGGATGACTCGTTTTCATGGCGTGGCCACCAAATACTTAGAAAGCTATTTAGGCTGGCGGCGATGGTTAGAGCGTGCAGGCAAAAATATCACAGCAAAATCAGGGATTGAGCAGGCGATAGGAAAAAATATCCTTTTCAACTATTAATGCAGACAGAGCCTTTTACAAGGGGGAACTTAATAACAATTTAGAAAGTCATGTTTTTATGAACTTAGGCTATATTTTTAGCCATTTTTACACTGCATTTTTGGTGAACGCATTTTCCTGCAAATGACATTTCTTTCTAAACGCTTAGTAATAGCAATTTGTTTTTACAGTGAGCCATCATTAACTTAATAGGCTAAGCCACGTAAAGTGGCTTTTATTATGTAAATCTGCTCTGTATGTCCTTGACATTGGTACAGGCAAATTTTAATCTATATTAGTGTTTAATGATTTAATGGTCGCAGGATAAATATTAATGAAAAAGTTATTGATTGGAATGTTGGTGGCTGTCGTTTCTGTTTCAACCTTTGCAGAAGAAGGCGTGGCTAAAGCCGAAACAACGGCTAAAAGCCGGATCAGAGTCTTTGGTCAAAATGGCGCAGGGGCAAGGATATATCCAGGGTTAAGCTGTGTGAAATCTGCATGGAGTAGTGATGGAATTGTCGTTTCGGGTGGTATGGGGCAGGCCTTTTCATCTTTTGTCGGCATGGCTTCTAATCTCAGCCTTGGTATGGCAGAAACAGAAAGTAGCCGAAATCTAAGCAGCAAGGACGGTGTTTTATCAAAAGCATATTATCAAGAGCATGAAATTGCAGCAGATCAGCCGGCTAGTTTGGCATTAAGCTTTAACGATGTAAGCTCGTTTTATATTGCTAATGGCGTGTCATTTAGCACGGTAAGCCGCCGCTGCGGTGGTAATGTGACATTTACCCCGCAAGCAGGAATAGATTACGAGGTTGGTTTTACTTGGGTGGGTAAAAAATGCAGCATCATTATTAATCAGATTATGAGCCAAGATGGAAATGTCGAATTACACCCGGTTCCGCAAACAGTAGCTCCAGCGTGCTAATTGTAGATTTTAATTTTTAGAAAACACGCAATAGCTTCGACTAAAAAGCCGCCATAGCGAACTATGGCGGCTTTTTAGTTTTTAAAGCTGATTAATCAGCAATTATTTCAATACAGTCAATCCACCCATATAGGCGTGTAATACCTTAGGTACGGTGATGCTGCCATCGGCGTTTTGATAGTTTTCTAATACCGCTACTAAGGTGCGGCCAACCGCCAGCCCAGAGCCGTTTAGGGTGTGAACCAGCTCGTTCTTGCCTTGCTCGTTTTTAAAACGGGCTTGCATACGGCGGGCTTGGAATGCGCCCATGCTGGAGCAGCTAGAAATTTCACGGTAAGTATTTTGTGCTGGTAACCATACTTCTAAGTCGTAGGTTTTTTGAGCGCCAAAGCCCATATCACCCGTGCATAGATTCACCTTGCGGTAAGGTAGCTCCAGCTTTTGCAAGATTGCTTCGGCATGGCCTGTCAGCGTTTCTAGGGCGCTTAAAGAATCATCGGGGTGAACGATTTGCACCAGCTCAACTTTATCAAATTGATGCTGACGAATCATGCCACGCACATCGCGGCCATAAGCGCCTGCTTCAGAGCGAAAACATGGGGTGTGGGCCGTAAATTTAAGCGGTAGTTCTTCTGCCTTCACAATGGTGTCGCGCACAAAGTTGGTTACCGATACTTCCGCCGTTGGGATCAGATATAGCGGCTCTGCACCTGGGCGATTTACTTTAAACAGATCTTCTTCAAATTTAGGCAGTTGGCCCGTGCCCATTAAGCTGGCAGCGTTGACTAAATAAGGGGTGTAAGCCTCGGTGTAGCCGTGCTCGCTGGTGTGGGTATCCAGCATAAACTGGGCAAGTGCACGATGTAAGCGTGCAATGCCGCCTTTGAGTGCGGTAAAACGTGCGCCAGATAATTTGCTACCCGTTTCAAAATCAAGACCTAGCGGGCCGCCTAAATCAACGTGGTCTTTAATTTCAAAATCAAAGACACGGGGCGTTCCCCAGCGCAGTACTTCTTCGTTTTCTGTTTCGTCCTTACCTACTGGCACGGATTCGTGCGGTAGATTAGGCATGGCAAATAATAGATCGTTAATTTTGTCTTGCAGACTGGCAAGCGCTGTTTCTGCGGCTTTTAATTCATCACCTAGGTTGGCAACATCGGCCATGATGGCGGAAACGTCTTCGCCTTTTGCTTTGGCTTGGCCGATCAGCTTGGAGCTGGCATTACGCTTGGCTTGTAAGTCTTGGGTGCTGGTTTGTAGCTGCTTACGCTCATTTTCTAGCGCTGAAAAAGCCTCTACATCCAGAATGAACTTACGGCTGGCAAGGCGGGCTGCAACGTTTTCTAGGTCGGTACGGAGGAGATTGATATCGAGCATAATCGTCGTCTTTTTGTTTCATTGAATAGTTGATAGTTTACACGGCTGGCAAGCGCTTAAAAACCTTAAATCTTAAGCCAAATCTAGAAAGCCTATATTAATAGCGGCATAAGGCATCAGGGGAGGCAATAAATGCGGGGTTATTTTGCTGGCTCACATAAATGGCATGATCAAGATGGCTGCACAACTCGGCAATATATGGCCACAAATGGGGCACATAGTTAATAATTTAGGGGGCTGCTTGCTACGCCCTGATTAAATAGAGCGCAGCAAGCAGCCCCCTAAGGAAACACTAATTTATTTAGTTTTGCTATTCCCGTGTAGGCTGGAATCCATTATTTACACTAGATTCCCGGTAAAGTACTTAGGAATGACGATTTGATTTGTGGTTCCTTAAATTTGTGTACGGGCTGCTGCAACTGCATAACGGCAAATATTTTAATCCAAGCTTAAAGTTGTTTTATCTAGCTCAATCGCTGCATCTAATGTGGCAAGTAACTCTTGGCGTACTTTTAGCTTGGTGTTTTTGTGCGCCTTCATGCTGATTTTTTTAAGTGATTGAGCGACGGCTAAGGCGCTGATGGCTAGCGCTTCAGGGACTACCAGCATATCTAAAAAGCCAGCGGCTAAAGCGCCTTCTGGATTAAACATTTCCCCATTGACCACTGAGCGTTGAAACGCCGCAGGGCTAAGGCGATTGCGTGCGATCTCTATACCGGTTTGCGGCATGGTCATGCCAATTTGCACTTCATTTAAGCCAATACTAAATGGCCCATTTACACCAATACGGTAATCCGCAGAAAGCAATAAAAACGCGCCTTTAGCGATCGCATGCCCAGGGCAGGCCACAATAACAGGGTAGGGGTGGGCTAGTAGACGGCGGCTAAGCATGGAGCCTGCCGTAACTAAAGGAATAGCGTTATCCAAACCTGAAGTCATTACTTTTAGATCGTAGCCAGCGGATAGCAGCCCTATATGAGTTGTAATCAACACCACGGCTTGATCTTGCTCGGCTCGATCAAGCGCTTGATTGAAGGCGCTAATCACCTCCATGGAGATGGCATTAACCTTGCCATTGGCTAAAACCAGCGTAGCAATACCATCTTCTAATTGGTAAGAAACAAGTGAATTCATGGTTGACTCTTATTTAAAGGGTAAGTGCAGACCTTAGCGGCTATGGATAACTGGGTAAAGTGGGGTTAGCCCGCTTGCAATGCTGTAATAATAATTTACAAAAAATATCACAAAGATGACGCGAATATTTCAGCATACTTTTGTGTTTGTTTTTATTGTCAGGGAGTGTGGTAGATATCACTCATAAATTTCTTTTTAAGCTTATCCAATATAAATAATTTATGACGTAAAACTAATAATTTTTGAGTGTTTTCCCCCCTCTTTGCTGAATTTAATGGGTGTAAAAATACATGCTCAGCTATTAAAAAGGCATAAAAATGCTTGGGTTTTTTAAAATTTGGCCTAGGAAAAACCCTAGTCGATGAATGGATGTTTTGAAAATGGCTTACTTATTATGCCGTAAGGATATTTTCTGCTTATGCCTTGTGTTTAAGTTGTTGTGCTATCCCCTTGATTAAGTTGATATAAGTTATTTTACTTATGGTCGTAATATTTATTTAGTGGAAAGAAGGAAATTGCAAGTTTGCCTGTAAGCGGCTCAAGTTAGGAATATCCCTAGCTTGCTGGTGGTTTTTTGATTTGCATCAACACTTGAGCACAAAGAGCTAAAAAATTACTTCTACATAGCACTCTTGATTGGTTACATATCGTTACATTAACATTATTCACCTATGTTAATTTTTACCTAGCGAAAGCCGTGTAAACAAAAATCGGCATGCAGGGCGAGAGGGTTCACTTCTTAGTGAGCTTCATTTGTAAGTCTAAAAATCAGGGGGCTTTCATGAAAGCAAAACAACTAGCAGTAGCAATTGCACTCATTGGCGCTGGCGCGACTCTTAATGTGCATGCTGAAGAAAAAGTAAATAAAGTTGAGCGCGTTGAAGTAACGGGTTCGAGTATTAAGCGGATTAAGAAAGAGGGCGCGACACCTGTTGAGACAATTAGCCGTAAAGCAATTGAAAAAACTGGCGCGGCTTCTGTGAATGAGTTGCTCAAAAATATCTCTTCAATGGATATTATGGATCAAGGAGAGCTGACTAGTAATGCACCGTCAGCATCGGGCAGTACGAATATCAAGATGCGTGGTTTGGGAACGGGAGATATTCTGGTATTACTAAATGGTCGTAGATTGCCAGTTAGTGCTATTGGAGATACGGCGTCACCTTCTGGTGTTGATGTGAATATGATTCCAATTTCCGCAATTGAGCGTGTTGAAATTCTCAAGGATGGTGGCTCAGCGGTATATGGTGCTGATGCAGTTGGTGGTGTGGTGAACTTCATTACCAAGAAGAATTATCAGGGTGGAGAAATTCGTGGGAATGTTGGCCAATCCAGTCGAGGAGATGGTACGGAAAAAAACTTTGGAATGAGCGGTGGCTACGGCGACTTGGATGAGCAAGGCTTTAATGTATTCGGAAGTTTTGATGTTTTTAAGCGCGATGCAATTCTGCGCAAAGACCGTGACTTAACAAAGTCAGTAGATTTTCGAAGCTATGGCGGTAAAGATGGCCGTAGTAATTTCTCGCCCTACGGCAATATTAATAAAGGTGGTACAGGTCAGGTTAAGCCTTGTCCTGCTGAATTGTTAGGTGCCGATGGTAAGTGTAAGTTTGATTTTAATAGCAGCATTCTGACAGCTTACAACGGTGCTGATCGCCAGACGGGCATGTTGCTTGGTACTGTAAAAATTAATGACGATATTCGTGCATTTTTGCAGGGCTTTTACTCCAAGACTCAGGATCACTTCGAGGCGCAACCTGCTCCTGATACGATGTATACCGCAGGGAAGGTGCTGCAGTATCAAGGTCGCTTTATGCAAGCTGGACCACGTATTACTGATCGTAATTCTTCAATGTACCAATTTGTGGCAGGTATTGAAGGTTCAACAAATGGCGTTGACTGGAATATTGCCGCTGGTCATGGTGTAAGTACCCAGACTAATCAAGATAGCAATTATTTGAACCGCGATAAGTTTTTTGCGGCATTAGAAAGTGGTGCGATTGATGGCACTTCAACAAACAATAATCAAGCCATTGTTGATGCTCTTAAAGTGACTCCGCGTCGTGAGGGTGAAAGTTCGCTTTCATTCTTTGATGCAAAGGTAAGTGGCGAAACTGGTATTAGTTTACCAGGTGGCGCTTTGGCTTATGCTGTTGGCGTTTCGGCTACACGTGAATCGGTTAAAGACACCCCTGATCAGTTAAGTCAGGATGGTGGGGTATTTGGTAGTATCCAGCAAGGCGCGGTAGATGCTTCGCGTAATGCAAAAGCTGTTTATGCAGAATTGTCGATTCCTGTCCTGAAAAGCTTGGAGTTGCAAGCGGCTGTCCGTTACGATAGTTATGACTCAGATTCAAAAGCATCACCGCGCTTGGCCGCACGCTTCCAGCCTATTCCAGAAGTGTTATTTCGTGCGTCCTATACAGAAAGTTTCCGCATGCCAACATTGAAGCAATTATCGGGCGGTGCAGGTGAGGGGGCTTACACCGTAGAAACGCCTGAGGAGTGCGCGGCTCTCGGCCAGCCAAAGAATTGTAAAGTGGATGGGTATCTTACTACTGGTAGTAATACAGCGCTTAAGCCTGAAACCGGTAAGTCATTCAACTTTGGTGTTGTGGCTGAATATGGTCCATTCAGTGGCTCCATTGACTGGTGGAAAACAGAAAAAAGCGATGTGATTGATACGCCTACTGAGTTACAGGCTATCCAGCATGGCGCTTATAAATACGATGCACGCGGCATTCTTATCAATACGGCACTTCAAAATCTTACTAGCTTGACCGTTGAAGGTATTGATACAGATATTAAATTTAGATTCCCAACTGAATTTGGAATATTCACTTTCAGTAATACAAATTCTTATTACTTAACCAATGAAAAGGTTAATATTGATAATGAATTAGAAAACTGGAATGGTGTGTATAACAATCCTCAGTGGAGAAATACATTTAGGGTTGAGGCGGATAACGGTTCATGGGGTAGTGCTGTTGCTGTTAAAACTACGGCAGGATTCTATGATAGGAAGCTACCAAATTCAGCTTCAGCGCCAATTGGCCCAGACGTTCGTGAGGTGCCTAGCTATACCGAGACTGATTTGACCTTGAGTTACTCAGGCTTTAAAAACCTTAAGATTGATGCAGCTGTAAAAAACTTGTTTGATAATATGCCACCGTTCTCTAATGCAAACGTGAACGGCAATAACAGCCAAATGGGTTTTGCAGAGTTGTATAGCGTACGAGGTCGTTTCTTCTCCTTGGGTGCTAAGTACTCTTTCTAATTAAAAGAGTTACCCGCAGAGCTTATTTGCTCTGCGGGTGTTTGTTCGGGAAAGTAATTTTTTATGTAGTATAAAGATATAACTTTTTATTTTTTTATTTTCTGCTTTTTTTGTTTATGATGCAAAAGGTGAGCAATCCTTCTTATTTATTACCCTACTCCAATTTGTTTCTTTCTGTATGCTTAAAAATATATGTAATGGTGCCTTTTGAAAAAAAACAGCAGAGACTAATACTTTCATCTGATTTTTTTTGTTTGGTTTTACTGATTTTTTTACAAAAACTAGAGAAAACCCTAGTGAATTTTTTTTATTGACTAGAGTATGTTAAGCATATTGCTGCTTAATGATTAATTAAGTTTTTTACGAAACATTTTTTAAGGAGAGCATAGTGGAAGCTTTTGGCCAGAACGCACGTGATCGTCGTGCAGTGGGCTTGGCTGGAGTGGCTGCCTTGCATGTGCTCGTTGTCTACGCGCTAGTTACAGGTTTGGGCAAGGATTTGGTCAAGGTTATTCAGCAGAAAGTTGAAGTGGCTGTGATTAGCGAGCCGCCACCGCCGCCACCGCCGCCACCGCCGCCAAAAATTGAAAAAGTAGTGAAGGATACCGCGCCTCCACCTCCACAGCAGCAGCCGGCTTATGTGCCACCGCCCGTGGTTGCGCCGACCACCCAGTCAACGAATACGATTCAGGCAACATCAGAAGCAAAAGCGCCTTCGGCCCCAGCAGTACCGCAAGCTACGGCTGCACCTGCCCATGTTGGCCCTATTTCAACCGCAGGGAATTGCTCTAAATTTGGTGGTCTAGAGTATCCGCGTAAAGCGCTAGGTGAAGACATTAGTGGCATCGTCACCATTGTTTACAAAACCAACGCAGAAGGGAAACTGAGCGAAGTCATCAGCTCTAAGTTTTCTAGCGGTATTCCAATGTCTTTCCGTAGTCAGTTTTTGCAAGCAGCTAAGCAATCTTTGCAAGGTAATAACTGCAAAGCGGATACAACTTTTGAGCAAGAGCTTTCTTTCAAGCTTGAATCTGAATAATTAAGACCCTCACTTTAACGAATGGAGTAAATCATGGCTAAGTTCTCCCGCCAATTCTTTATGTTTGCAGCTGCTGCAGTTGCATGTGCTTTGCCAGTTTTGGCGAATACCACTGAAGCCGTTGCCAATCCATATGGCATCGATGCTTTGTGGGCCCAAGGTGATTTTGTAGCCAAAGGGACTTTAGTTATTTTGCTGACCATGTCAGCTGCCACATGGTATGTGTCGATTGTTAAAGTTTTAGATCAACGCCGTTTAATTAAAATTGGCCGTGATTTGCTAAAAGCGCGTGGCCCAGAGCTGCTCACTAAGGCTAAGGGTTTGAAAGATGATGGTATTTATAGCTCCGTAGCCCATGCTGGCGCACAAGCTGCTAGTGAGCACAACGGTGAATTAAGCAAAAACGTTGACCTGAATACTTGGGTATCAATGGCTACTTACGATGCGGCAGATCATGCTGCAAGCAAGATGCAAGCAGGGATGTCGGTGATTGCAACTGTGGGCTCTACTGCACCATTCGTGGGTCTGTTTGGTACGGTATGGGGTATTTACCACGCGCTGACAGCGATTGGTATTTCTGGTCAGGCTTCTATTGATAAAGTGGCTGGCCCAGTGGGTGAGTCATTGATCATGACGGCAATTGGCCTAGCTGTAGCCGTTCCTGCGGTACTGGGTTACAACTGGTTGGTTCGTCGTAACAAGCTGGTGGTAGAAATGGTTCACACTGTTGCTGCGCGCTTGCACACAAATTTACTCAGCACACCTAAGTAATCATCATGAGATATCTGAGGCCAGGACAAAGGGCATCTAGCCACGATGAAGATGAGGTCATGTCTGCCATCAATACCACGCCTTTGGTGGACGTGATGTTGGTACTGCTCATTATCTTTTTGATCACTATTCCTGTTGTGACGCAAACCATTAAATTGACTTTGCCGAAGGAAATAAATATTCCTACCCAAACTAAGCCTGAGAATATTATTTTAGGCGTAGATGATAAGAGCAATATTTATTGGAATATTAGCCAAGTGAAGTCAGATGAAGAATTACTGGCGCGCTTGGTGAAAGTTGCAAAAATGGATCCTCAACCAGAAGTCCATATTCGCGGCGATATGTCTTCTAAGTATAGCTCGGTAGGTCGAATTGTATTGGCGGTACAAAGAGCAGGTATTGTAAAAATTGCTTTTATTACCGAGCCACCAGCAAAAAACTAATGGCAGCTTAAATGCTGAGAGGCGGGCTTAAATCCGCCTCACTTTAGAGATGCAAAACATCCCTGTAGGAGAGTAATGATGGGAATGAACGTTGGCGGTAGCGGTGACGATATGATGATGGAAATTAACACCACGCCATTGATTGACGTGATGTTGGTTCTGTTAATTATGCTGATTATCACCATTCCAATTCAAACGCATGCGGTTAAATTGGATATGCCAGTTAATGCGCCTTCTAAGTCAACCGAAAAGCCTGAGGTCGTCCAGATTGATATTAATAGCAGTAATGTTATTTCTTGGGCCGGTGTTCCTTTGGCAAATCGTGCTGAATTAGAAAAAAATCTTGAAACAGCAGCGCAAAAAGCAGTTCAGCCAGAGTTTCATATTCGCCCTGATAAAGATGCAAACTATGAAGCGGTAGCAATGGTATTGGCTAGCTCACAGCGTTTAGGCGTTAAAAAAATTGGTATTGTTGGTCACGAACAGTTTATTCAGTAAAAAAAGCTAGGTGTGTTTTTACACCTAGCTATTCTGCTTTATCCAAATAAAATACAACTCAGCTGATTAATAATGTACTGGCCTGCTGATGGTGTATTTTAGAATAAATATAGGGTGTGCAGCCCAACAAGCCTAAAAGAATTGTTGAGTCTATATCTAGCATCTATCTACATTATTAAAGTCAATGTTATGCGATATAAATAACGCAGGGCGGCTGCAACCAGCCGTTTTTTTCTTTTACGCTTTTAAATATGGCGGGTTTCACCCGTCCTGCAAAAGAAAAGTGCGGCTCTAAAAAATGATTGGCATAGGCGTTATTAAGCAAAATACATAATCAAGTAGCCATTTATTTAAATATTTTAAATCCGTCTTTCAGCACAACTCATGTGCATCCAATAAAATAATAGCAGGGGAAGAAATGAATAAGTTAGCGATGTGCATGACAGCCTTGTTTGCATCGGCGCCCCTGTATGCTGCGCAAAGTGGGGCATTATTGTTGCCTAATGCAGAGCAAATGGCACAATTATGCCAACAAGGTATTGATCAAGCCAAAAGAAAAATTACAAAATTAGAGAAATTACCGCTGAATAAAGTAAGTGCAGCCAATACTTTGGCCGAGTGGGATAGAATTAACCAACTGGTCGATAAAATTGGTGGCCCTGCCGGTTTACTATCAGAAGTCAGCCCAGATACTGCAGTACGTGCAGCGGCAGATGCATGTAATTTAAAAATGTCGGCTTTAATGAATGATGTTTTACAAAGCGAGGCTTTATATAGCCGCTTTAAAACACTTAAGCCTAAAGACGCGATTGATGCTGAAGCGCAGGCCGATTTGCTGAGTAATTTTGAAGATCGTGGCGTCAATCTGCCTAAAGCCAAGCGTGCCGAATTACTGGCGATTATGAATAAAATTGAAAAGCTGCAGCAGGATTTCTCACGCAATATGCGTGATAATCAGGCCAGAATCAGCTTTAGCGCCGACGAATTAAAGGGCGTTGCGGCTAGCTTTTTAGCCACCGCCAAAAAAGATGCCGCAGGCCAGTATGTATTGGGTTTTGATTATCCAGAAATTGATGCGGTGATGGGCTATGCCGAAAACGAAACTACTCGTGAGCGTTATTACATCGCGCGAATGAAAATTGGCGGTGCGGCTAATCTGCAAATCTTAAAAGAAGTGGTGCAATTGCGTCAGCAATTGGCTGATCTTACCGGCTACCCAAGTTACGCCGCCTTTGCTATGCGCAATAAAATGGCGGGCACCCCAGAGGCGGTTAATACTTTTCTTGCTGACGTGCAATCGCGCGTGAGCGAGCTAGAAAAATCCGATATCGAAGAGTTGCGCCAAGAAAAAGCCCGCTTTACCGGCAAGGCCGATAGCCAGTTAAAGCGCTGGGATGTCGCGTTTTATGAAGAGCAGCTTAAAGCCAGCCGCTATCAGCTCGATCAAAAACAAGTGCGTGAGCAGTTCCCCACCGAGCCAACCATTGCTTGGATGATGAATGTCACCGGCACTTTATACGGTGTGGAGTTTCGCCCCAATGCTGCTTTAAAAACTTGGCATGGCGATGTGCGTGCTTACGATGTGTTTGATAAAGCCAGCCAAAAATATCTCTCCAGCTTTTACCTCGACTTATTCCCGCGTGATGGCAAATACAAGCATGCAGCGGCTTTTCCTGTACGTGGCGTAAGCATGTTGGGCGGGCAAACGCCGGTTAGTGTGCTGGTTACCAATTTTAGCCGCGAAGGCTTTAATCAGGATGAATTAGAAACACTATTCCATGAGTTTGGCCATGTGATGCACGGCGTTCTATCTAAAACCCGTTACAGCATGCAGGCGGGCACATCGGTGAAGCGTGACTTTGTTGAAGCGCCTTCACAAATGTATGAGGAATGGGCGCGTCGCCCAGAAGCTGAAGCCCTCTTTAACGATACTTGCGCCAGCTGCAAGCCGATTGATCCAAAACTGATTGCCAAAATGGACGACGCTCGGCGCTTTGGCCGTGGCCTTAAATACGCTCGCCAAGTGCTGTACTCCTCATTTGATATGGCCTTAGCCGCTAAAAATGCCGGTGATCCGCTGGTGCTCTGGCAAACCATGGAAGCTAAAACCCCGCTAGGCTATGTGGCCGGTACTGAATTCCCTGGCACTTTTGGCCATATTGTTGGTGGCTATGCGGCAGGCTATTACGGCTATATGTGGTCAGAAGTATTAGCGCTGGATATGTTGTCGGCTTATGGCAACAATGTAATGGATGTAAAGCAGGGCAAGCGCTACCGCGAATTAATCTTAGAAAACGGCGGCCAGCGCCCAGCGATGCAATTAGTTGAAGAATTTATTGGTCGCAAGCCCAATGCCGATGCCTTTTTCCAAGAAATAAGCGGCAAGCGTGGCGCAAAGCAGGCGGCTAATTAATAGCGTTTTTTATTTGTAGAGCGAGTGAAACCCCAGTCCTATCAACTTAAGGGAAATTTGCTGATCGTTAAATCTTAAGCGATCAACTTAGATCTATCTATTGCAAGCATTGAAATATCGTAGGGCGGGTGCAACCCGCGTTTTTTTAGCATGACTCGCGGGTTGCACCCGCCCTACGAATGGCAGATTGCTTAAGTTGATAGGATTGGGCGAAACTCGCCCTACACCACTCATTTGAATAACATTGCTTTGAATTGAAGAGGAGACGGTGATGAAAAAACTATTAAGCATCGCCATAGCGGGGGCGCTATTAAGCCAGCCAGTATTGGCGGCGGATATGAGCAAGGTATTGCGGGTGGCATTTCCTGCGCCTGAAACCGGTTTTGATCCGGCGAAGGTGTCCGATGTGTATTCCAGCTCGATTACAGAAAACGTATTCGATCCAATGCTCACTTATGATTTTATGGCAAGACCATCCAAGCTTATCCCGAATACACTGACTGAAATGCCAAAGGTCAGTGAAGATGGCAAGGTATTAACTTTCCACCTTAAAAAAGGCATTTATTTTGCGCCTGATCCGGTATTCAAAGGCCAAACCCGTGAATTAACCGCGGCTGATTATGTTTATTCATTAAAGCGTTTGGTTGATCCTACTACTGGTTCCCCAACCGGCTATTTAATTTCCGGTAAATTTATTGGCCTAGATGAATGGGTTAAATCTGCTAAGAATGGAAAATTAGATTACGACGTTACCGTAGAGGGGATTAAAACCCTTGATCGCTATACGCTGCAATTAACGCTTAAAGATGCTTATCCGGCATTGCAATATGTATTGGCTATGCCGCATTTAGGTGCAGTGGCGCGTGAAGTGATCGAGGCTTATGCCGACAATACCATGTCGCACCCTGTGGGCACTGGCCCTTATATGGTCAGCGAGTGGAAGCCAGGCACACATATCTCCCTAGTGGCAAATCCCTATTACAGAAAAAGTATTATTGCCTATAAGCCAGGTGATGATATTGGCGACCAGCAGCTAGCTAAAGAAATGAATGGTAAAACCATTCCTGAAATTGGTCGTGTTGAAGTTTCTATTATTCAAGAAGAGCAGCCAAGTTGGCTGGCCTTTAGAAATGGCGATTTAGATATAAGTAAAATGCCGCAGCCGCTGGTGCGTGGATCAATGTTGCTTGATCCTAATGACCCTTGGCGTACTGATTTAAAAGCAGATTTAAAGAAAAGAGGCATTAAACTTCACCGCGATTTAGCTGAAGAAATTACCTACTATGTGTTTAATATGAAAGACCCTGTCTTAGGGGGATTGGGTAAAGATAAAATTGCTTTACGCCGCGCAATTGCCATGTCTTTTAATACCACAGATACGATTCGTAATATTCGCCGTAACCAAGCGGTAAAAGCGCAATATATTATTCCGCCAAACGTGGCTGGGCATAATCCTAATTTTAAGGCGGCATTTGAATATAACCCTGCTTTAGCTAATGCTTTGCTGGATGAGTTTGGTTATAAAATGGGTGCGGATGGAAAGCGTAATTTGCCTGATGGCAAGCCCTTAGTGGTTGATTTCATTACCGGCACTACAGGTATTGATAAGCAGTGGAATGAATATTGGCAAAAAGCTTTTGACCAAATTAAAGTCAAAGTAGCATTTAGGCAAATGCAATGGAATGAGCAGGTTAAATCATTGCGTACCTGCACCTATGGTATGGATGGTGCGGCCTGGCTGGCAGATTATCCAGATGGCGATAATTTCACCATGATGCTGTATGGAAAAAATATTGGCAGCGAAAATTATGCCTGCTATAGCTCGCCTAAATACGATAAATTATATGAAGCATCGCAAAAAATGGTCGATAGCCCAGAGCGTAATACACTTTACGACCAAATGAATAAAGTGATGATGGCAGATACGCCTTGGGTGATGGGCGATACGCGGTTTAATAACTACTTAACGCATGCTTGGGTTAAGGGGTATAAACCTCACCCACAATTTAATACGCTGTGGCGTTATTTGGATGTTCAAAAATAATGACTCATTTTGCATATTTTGTGGCTAAGGAAAAATAATGCTCGCATATATTACTCGCCGTGTTTTACAAATGATCCCGACTATATTCGGGGTAATGTTGTTGGTTTTTATTCTATTTTCTGTGGTGGGTGGCGATCCAAGTTTAATCTTGGGCGGTAAGCATTTAACGCCTGAAGTATTAAATAATATTCGCACTCAATTAGGGTTAGATAAAAGCCTGCCAGAGCAGTTTTTTATTTTTGTAAAGCAAGTGCTGACTTTAGACTTTGGTACGTCTTGGTCTACCCAGCAGCCGGTTTCGCAAATGATTGCCAGCCGTGTTGGCCCATCCCTAACCTTAACCGGCTCCTTGCTGGTGGTGAGCCTGCTGGTGTCCATTCCTTTGGCCGCGCTGGTGGCTTACTTTAGGGGGGGCGTAACGGATCGTGTGGTCACGATTGCGTGTACCGTGGCCATGTCGATCAGCGCCTTGGTATATATAGTGGTAGGCCAGTACTTCCTTGCTTATGAATTGGCTTGGTTTCCGGTACGCGGCTGGGGCGATTCCTTATTCACTAATTTATTGGTTTATGTGCCTTTGCCATTATTAATGGGCTTAATGGTCTCTATTGGCCCAGATATCCGTTTCTATCGCAGCTTTTTTATTGAAGAAATGAATAATGATTATGTGCGTACCGCTAGGGCTAAGGGTTTGTCAGAGTCAAAAATTATGCTCAAGCACGTGCTGCGTAATGCGCTCATCCCTGTGGTGACCACCGTGATGATGTCATTGCCGTTTTTAATGATGGGTGCGCTGATTCTGGAAAGCTTCTTTGGTATTCCGGGTATGGGCAATGAAGTATTGCTGGCCGTGAATAAAAGCGATTTCCCTGTGATTAAAGCCGTCACCATTTATATTGCGATCGCAACGATGATTTTTAATTTACTAGCCGATTTGGTTTACAAATTAATTGATCCACGCGTTCAACTTAAATAAACCCTGGGGATACTTATGAATGCAATTGTTGAAGCCGTGCCGGGGTTGAAGATTGAACCGGCGTCTAAAAGTTTGTGGGCATTGGGTTGGCAGCGCTTAAAGCGTAATAAGGTTGGTTTTATTGCGTTATGGGTGGTGGTGGCTTATTTGTTGATTGCCGTAGGTGGTTGGCTGAATATTGTTGCAAGCAATTGGTCTGAAGAAGTGGCCGTGCCTTACGCACCGCCCTCATGGGTGACTAAGAGTAAAGATGAGCAGCTACCAGCTAAGACAGCAACAGCAGCGGCAGCGACACAGCCGATTGTAACTATGCTGCCATCAGAAGATCCGCTTGCTAAAGAGCTGGAAGCTGCGCAGAAAAACACGGCCAAGTATGCGGATAATAGCCCAGCAAAGCTTGAAACCATGCCGTTTGGTGCAGATTTGCGTGGCCGTGGTGTGATTGAAAAAACCATTAAAGGTACTTCAACCTCTATCTTTGTTGGCATTTTTGGTGCGGTGTTGGCGCTAAGCATTGGCACAATCTTGGGTGCGGTTTCTGGCTATTTTGGCGGCAAAGTCGATGATTTCTTTACTTGGTTTTACAGCATCTTTACTTCTGTTCCCGATATGCTCTTGCTGTTATCTTTTGCAGCGGTAAGCGGGCGGGGTATTAGCACTATTATTATGGTGATGGCGCTGACTAGCTGGACAGGGACTTATCGTCTGGTGCGCGCTGAGTATATGAAGCTTAAAAACCGTGAATACGTGCAAGCCGCCGATGCGATTGGCGCTTCGCATTATCGTCGTATGTTTGTGCATATTTTGCCAAATATCAGCCATTTACTCTTGGTGCAGTTCTCTTTGATGACGGTTGCCTTGATTAAATACGAAGCTATTTTGTCTTTCCTTGGCTTTGGTGTGGGTGTGCGTCAGGTGAGCTTGGGCTCGATGCTGGCAGAAACGCCCGCTGAATTGGTGCAGGGCTTTTGGTGGCAAATGCTGGCGGTAACGATTGCGATGTCGGTGCTGGTGACGGCGTTTAGCCTGTTGGTGGATGCACTGCGCGATGCGCTTGATCCAAAAGTTAAATAAGGAGATCGCGGCATGTCATCAGCTGAAAATACTGAAACATTATTATCGGTGCGTAATTTAGTGGTGAATTTTCGTCAGGAAGATGGCGAAAGATTTAATGCCATTAAGGGCGTGAGTTTTGATATCCCTAAAAACCGCACCGTGGCCTTGGTAGGCGAGTCTGGCTCGGGTAAATCTGTGACTTCGATGGCGATTATGCAATTGCTGCCGCCAAACAATACTGAAATCAGCCCAGATAGCCAGATTCTGTTTGAAGGCAAAAACCTACTGGGTTTAAGCGGCAGTGAGCTGCGTAAAATGCGCGGCAAAGATATTGCGATGATTTTCCAGGAGCCGATGAGCTCTTTAAACCCCGTGTTTACCGTGGGCGATCAAGTAGCAGAAACCTTGATGCTGCACGCAGGATTGGGGCGCCGTGCGGCTGCCAAGCGTGCAGTTGAGCTGTTATTTGAGGTGGGCTTACCTAATCCATCAGAAAAAGCCAATGCTTACCCGCATCAATTATCGGGCGGGCAGCAGCAGCGTGTGATGATCGCTATGGCGATTGCTTGCGAGCCTAAGCTTTTAATTGCGGATGAGCCAACGACGGCGCTGGATGTCACTATCCAAAAGCAAATTTTACAACTGATCGCTGATCTGCAAAAAAAGCACGGCATGTCGGTGCTGTTTATTACCCATGATCTGGGCTTGGTGGGTGAGTTTGCCCATGATGTGGTGGTGATGCGCCACGGTGAAGTCCGTGAAGCGGGCACGGTTGAGCAGATTTTTGATAATCCTAAGGACAGCTACACCAAGGCGCTGCTGGCTTGCCGCCCGCACTTGGATCGCCGTCCTGAGCGCCTTGCGGTGATTGACGATTTTTTAAAACCTGGAGGGTATATAGAGCCAGCAGACCGTCAGCGTGGCTATAAGGCCGATGAAGATATTGTGTTGGAGGTGAAAGGCCTTGGAAAATCGTTTGAATCCCGTGAGGGTTTGTTCGGTAAAAAGGTGTTTCATGCAGCTAAGGATGTTTCGTTTAAATTAGCCCGTGGTAAGACGTTGGGCATCGTGGGAGAGTCAGGCTCGGGTAAAACTACGGTTGGGCTGACTTTAGTGCGCTTACATCAGGCCACTAGTGGCCAAGCGTTCTTTAATGGTAAAGATCTATTTGCCATGAGTCCGCGTGAATTTAATGACTATAAACGCCGGATTCAGATTATTTTTCAGAATCCATACGCCTCGCTTAATCCGCGTTTTACCGTGGAGCAAATCCTTACTGAGCCGATGCAGTTGCATGGTATTGGTAGCAGCGCGATGGATAGAATTAAACTAGCGCGTGAGCTGTTAGATAAAGTGGGCTTGCCCGCTGCTGCGCTGGCTAAATATCCACACGAATTTTCGGGTGGCCAGCGTCAGCGGATTGCCATTGCGCGTTGCTTAACTATGAAGCCAGAGATTCTGATTTGTGATGAATCGGTATCGGCTTTGGATGTATCGGTGCAAGCGCAGGTGTTGAATTTGCTGCAAGATTTGCAAGATGAATATAAGTTGTCTTACTTGTTTATTTCGCATGATCTGGCGGTGGTAAAACATATTTCAGATCAAGTGATGGTGATGAATAAGGGCGAGGTGGTGGAGTTGGCTGATGCAGATGAAATTTATCTGAATCCAAAAGCGTTTTATACCCGAAAATTGCTCTCATCTATTCCGCAAGGCCGTGGCCGAGTGCAAAATAAGCAATATTTGAATGATGATTTAGTTACTTTATAAATAATTTTAGCTAATTTTAAACCGCTCAGATAAACGTCTGGGCGGTTTTTTTATGTGCGGAACCCGCTGCTTAGATCATTAATTTTATCCCTTTATCCATTTGAGAGCGGGCACTAGGCGGCAATGGTCTAATTTAAGTAAGGTGCTCATGTGAAGGGCAATTCTATCAACTTAAGAGAAACGGTATTTGTAGGGCGGGTGCAATTTTTGATCGACGTTGAAAAAAATGCGGATTTCACCCGCCCTACGATGATTCAATGTTTGTAATTGTGCGATAAGCCATGGCAAGTGGTTAAGTTAATAGGATTAGGGTTAAGGGGGATCGTCATGCTGCGAGTGCTATTATTTTGTTGTTTATGGCTTATTCATGTAAATGCCTACGCACTTAAAATTGCCATGGTGTTATGGCGGGGGGAAACTGCAGCGGAGCAGGGTTTTCGTGATGAAATGAAAAAACTGGGCTTAAAACCTGATATTACGGTTTTCAATGCTAATCAGGATCGCCCCACCTTGGCCACATTATTGCGTACCGAGCTAGAACCTGATTTGGCTAGATATGATTATGTATATAGCTTTGGCACGACTGCTAGTCAGATGACTAAGCAGTTTTTAAAAGGGCGAAAACCTTTAATATTTAATGTAGTTGCCGATCCCTATGGTGCGGGCCTACTGTCAGCAAATAAACAAGATAATAAAATGCTGGCAGGGGTAAGCAATATGATTTCGCTGCCGTTACAGATCGCTAACGCTCGTAAATACTTGCCTCAGGGAAGTAAAATGCTGTTGCCAGTGAATCCACGGGAGCAAAATACACAGCTGATTGCTGAGCAATTAAAACCTGTGGCCGCCCAATATAATTGGACATTAGCAACTTGGCGAATTAACCCTGATAAAGCATTAATTAAATCAGAGCTGTTGCGTTTGCAAAAGGATGCTAAAGATAGCGTGGTGTTTATTCCCACAGATAGCTATTTGATTTCGATAGCACCCGAGCTAATGCAAGCACTGAATGAAGCTAATATTGAGACTATTTGTAGCGTAGCCGCATTTATTCCTTATCATTGCAGTATTGGAACCGTTGGCGATTATCAGATACAAGGCAAGTTGGCGGCAGGGATTATTGCTATGCATCAAAAGGGCACTGCCTTGCAGGATATTCCTGTGCAATATGATTTATCTCCTCGTTTAATAACGAGGGATGCGGCGGCACATTAAGGCTGAGCTGGTATTTCTTCAATGAAACACTTGTTTTAACTTACTTGTCATATTGTTCGGTTATGTTGCTGGCCTTACTCTTTTGGATGCGCAGCATGAATCGTCGTCAGTTTTTAAAGTGGACCGGCTTTGTTACTGCTTCTACCGTAGGCCCAGCGTTGTTAGTTGGCTGTAGTAGCAACGACGATGACGCTGTATTGCCTGCCGTGGTGCAGATCCCTTGTAAGTTTCCGCAGAGCATCGCCTCGGGTGATCCGGCGGCCACCAGCATCATGCTATGGACCCGCGTGGTGCCTAGCGATGCAGACGATGTGATATCAACTAAGGCCGCAGATATTGGCCTGCGTTTAGTGATTAGCAGCAGCGATCAATCGGCTTTACTCGGTAGTAATAAGCCGCTGACCAGCATTGTTCATGAAGTGGCACTCACGGCAAAAACCGAGTGGGATCACACCATTCGCCATAAAGTAGAAGGCTTAAACCCAGCCACCACTTATTTCTACCAGTTTATTGCTGGCAATAGTATGAGCCGAGTAGGGCGGTTTAAGACTGCACCTGCGGTAGATGTGGATGTGAATAAGCTGCGCTTTGCTTACTTATCTTGCCAAGACTGGAGCATTAACCACTGGGCAGGCTTTACTGAGCTAGCAAAAGAAGAGTTAGATTTTGTGGTGCATTTGGGTGATTATATTTACGAAACCGTGGGTGAAGACTTCCAAAAAGGCGCTGTAGAGGCGCTGCACACGGCGATCAAACTACCGGATGGCCCATTCAAAAATGGTAAAGACGGCGCGCGTTTTGCCAATAGCACCGCTGATTACCGCACCCTGTATAAGCAGTATCGCTCTGATGCCCGCTTGCAGGCGGTGCACGAGCGCTTTGCCATGATCGCCATCTGGGATGACCACGAGTTTTCTGATGATTGCTGGGGCGATGCCACTACCTATGATAATGGCAGCTTTGATGCTACCAGCGGCAAGGCGGACAATAAACACGAAACCGAACGCCGCCGCAGTGCCAATCAGGCGTGGTTTGAGTTTATGCCTGCCGATGTGAAGTTTGATATCACCGATAAAGGTTTCCAGAACATCCGCCTTTACCGTGATTTCCGCTTTGGTAAATTGCTGCATCTGGTGATGACCGATCAGCGTCTCTATCGTGCCGATCATGTGATTCCTGAAGCGGCAGCAGGCAGCTCGGTGGGTTCGCGTTATATGGTGCCAACGGCGCTGCTAGCGGCGGCTGAAGCAAAAAAAATGGCGGCGGCAAAGCCTTTAGGCGATGAGCTGGCGCTAGTTTCCATCCTCGGAAAAACCCAGCGTGAGTGGTGGCAAAACACCATGAAGGCCTCCACGGCAACATGGAAGCTGTGGGGCAATGAGGTTTCCTTACTTAAAATGTGCGTTAACGGTAAATCGCTGACGGCGGCGCCTAAAGATTTCCAAACAGAAATCATCCTGAATGCCGACCAGTGGGATGGCTATAACGCCGAGCGTAAAGCGTTGATGCAGTTTTTAAGCAGCAATCAGATCAAAAACGTGGTGGCCATTACTGGCGATATTCACTCCTTTTATGCGGGCCAGGTTTATGACGATTACACCAGCGGCAAGCCGGTGATGATTGATCTAGTTACCGCCGGTATCAGCAGCGATTCTTTCTACAGCTATTTTGCCAAGGCGGTGAGTGATCCGGCTTCTGCTGCGGTGCAGCCATTAATCTTTACTTCAGAAGCCGCAGCCGAAGGCATTGCCATTCAAATGATTTCGGCCGGCATTGCCATGCAGGTTGGGTTGACGGATCTAAGCAATGCCGCAGCCATTAAAGCTGCTGTAGGTGGGGCGATTGCAAATGGCTTATTGCCAGCTGCGGCCGTTACGCCAACTGCCGGTTTGTCTAGCGCTGCAATCAATACCTTTAATGAAACGCTGGCTGGGCAAATGGGCGAGTTGATTGGTGGGCAGATTGCTGCGCTGGCAGTGGCCAAAAAATCCGTTGCGGCGCAAACGCTATATGGCATGGTGGCGGGGCAGCTGGCTGCGGCACTGAAGATTCCTGTTGCCAGCGTGCCAGCGGCTGAAGTAATTAAGCGCCTAAATCCGTTTGCCAATCAGGCGGCAGGCACCGCACCGGCGGCAAATAATCCTTGGATTAAATATGCTGACACTGATGCACAGGGCTATACCGTAGTAGAGCTAACCGCGGCAGGCTTAAAAGCAGAGTTCAGAAAAATCACCCGCTTGGAAGGCAATGTTGCACCGCAAAAAGCCATTGAAAAATCGAAAACGATTTTAGTGAAAGCGGGGAGCTTAGATTTAACAATAACGGATTAATAGGGTGTATTTATTGGCTGATAAAAAGGGGAGTATCATGCTCCCCTTTTGCTATTTACATTGGTTGGATATGCAGCGATTTATTTTGATTTTATTTAGCCTATTGGCACTCACTGCCTGCCAGCGCACCGATCCAAATTCTCCCGTCTCTTTACGTAAAGCCACTTTCAAAGAAATGCTGAAATCGCGTGAAGCGATACACGCCATGCTCAATGGCGATAAGCCTTACAAGCAAGATGAGTTACTTAAAGAAGCGATTAAGCTTAAGCAAAAATCACAGCAGCCTTGGGCTTACTTTGCTGAATTTGCGATTACTCAGCAATCCACAAGTAAGCAACAAGCGGATGCCAAAGATTTTCATGCTGCAGCAGAAAATATGCAGCAGCAAAGTGTTGCCTTAGAGGCTGCGGCTCAATCTGGGCAATCTGAGAATATCCGTGCATCTTACAAGGCCGTAGAAAACGCGTGTATACGCTGTCATCAGCAGTTTAGGCCGGGCTGATTCATTTGGATTAAGGCCACAGCATCCTCATGGCGGTTTACTTGCCAGCAGTCTATTTTGAATGGGAGACAGTTGTTTTCTGTTTGCTTGCTTGATTCTGTCTGGCTGACTTGGGATGAGTTTCATATGCTGCAACGATTTTTCCAAATTTGGGAGGGCAAAAGAACATCGGGGCAGCTCGTTTTTAGTACGTTTTTAGTCTCATTTATCCTTCTGCTTGGCGCTTACTTTATCCCACACAGGGCTTGGTGCGCCTTATTTTGCTTGCTAGCGTGGGGTTTGCTATGGCTCTACCTATCCGCGCGGATCGCGCTGCAAAGCGCACAAAGGCAAGTGCAGTGCGCTGAACAGCAAATAATTGATATTGCGAATGTTTTGCCCCTGGTGGTGTTTCAGATGCGCACCAGTGCTCAAGGGGTGCATCGCTATAACATCATTCATGAGCGAGTGATTGATGTTATTGGCGTATCTGCGGCTGATCTGCGCGATAACCCTGAGCACCGCTGGCGCAATGCCGATCCACAGGATAAATCTTTCCTGATTATGTCTCTTGCTCAACCTCCTTGCTCAAACCACCTAAAAGGCCTAAGGTGAACGAACGTTCTTTTGTGGAGTGGTCGTCATGGCAATCAACCCAATCCAGATGCAAAAGGGGC
>NZ_JAWQUO010000056.1:0-19560 GCF_033446605.1 Iodobacter sp. CM08
GAAAAACTCCCGACTTGGCCCAATAGCCGAATTGACGAGCTGCTGCCATTTGTTAAAGATCAGAGCCCACAAGATAACGAAGGCTAAAGCAGCTGGCTAGGTGGGAGGGCTGAGCGCTTACATTTTAATTTGTCGACTAAACGTTTATATGCAGCTGCGCCTAATTCTAGTCGCACAGATGGGGTTTTGTTTGTAGGGACTAAGTTTTAATTTTTTTCATGGTAGCTTGGGTTGAAGCTTTATTAGCCTAATATTTCATTGCACGCAAAAACGGTGGGTTACGCCAAAGGTAAAGCGCTTTTGTCTAACCCACCCTACGAAAGCTCTGTGATATTTTTTTGATATGTTCTTTTAAATAAACTGAACGAATATTTAACATTAACCGCGATGATGGCACTGGGCTTTTAAGACTCCCCTTGAAGCACGCCGAAGCGAGGAACAAGCGGGCGGGGTTTCGGCGAGGACTGTTTGAGCGAAGCGAGTTCCGCAGCCGCCGCTCGATTGTCCGCAGATGAGGGGCCTTCGTGCTGGTCGGGGCGGCTTTCTTTGCTTACTTTCTTGGCCGTTCAAGAAAGTGAGTCCCACGCGGGGGAATCCCGCACCTAAATCAAGGTGCCGAAGGCACTAAATATAAGAAGTTACCCTGCGTGCAGGCGGTGACAGGTCTCAAATGCAAGTTCTATCCCCTGTATAAATCAACATTCCCTCTCCCCAAACTGGCATCAAAAGTCAGTTTCAGGCAGACTGCCTCTTCTATTCTTGATTCCCCTTAAGTGACCCCAGCGTGAACAAATACAGCCAGATTTTTGCCGATATCGTTGCGGATATTGATAATCAGCGTTTGCAAAAAGGCGAGAAGATTCCTTCTGAATCTGAGCTGATGCAAAGCTATGCGGCAAGCAGAGGGACGGTGCGTAAGGCGGTGGATCAGTTGCAGGAGCGTGGCTATGTGCAAAAAATCCACGGCAAGGGGGTGTTTGTTTTAAAGCCTGGCAATATCGAGTTTCAACTTAGCGGTATTGTTAGCTTTAAAGAATCTTACGAGCGCCTAGGGCGGGCGGTGACGACGCAGATTGCCGATTTGCAATCCATCAGCGCAGATCGCTCCTTGGCTAAGCTGTTGCAAGTGCCAGAAAAAACCGAGCTGGTGCGCATTAAGCGGGTGCGTAATATTGATGGCGAAAATGTGATTCTGGATATTAATTATTTCGTAGCCGATCTCATCCCTGGCCTTACGCCGCAAATTGCGCAGAATTCGATTTATGAATATATAGAAAAGGTGCTTAAGCTCAATATCTGCTATGCCCAGCGTGTATTTGAAGCCCAGCCCTGTATTGAGGATGACCGGCGCTATCTAGATTTAAACGGCATGGATCATGTGATTGTGGTGAAAAACCACACCCATTTCTACGATGGCCGTCAGTTTGAATACACCGAGTCGCGGCACCGGCTGGATAAATTCTTTTTCTCTGATATTGCACGGCGTTAATTTCTACCGTCGGTCGGTTTTGCCTTACGGCTGATGTTTGATTTTAGGGGGCTTACGCTGCAGCCCTCTGCTTTTTATTTTTTGCCCAAAATGGCTCTGTTTTCCTCAGTTTGCTGAGCGAGCACAGGGCCATTTTTTGCCTGCTTGTGGCTTGTTTTCTTCTTTTGTATTCGGCTTGCCCTAGGCTAAATACTTATCCTAGGAATTAAAATACTCGTACATACGAGTATTGACACAACTCGTCTGTACGAGTTAAATGCGTCATGGTAAATATTACACAAAGAGGCAGATAGATGAGCTACGACTACCGGCAGATTGCACAGCAGATTTTGGATTCAATTGGTGGAGCAGAGAATATCGAGCAGGCGGCGCACTGTATTACGCGGCTGCGCATTGCCTTAAAAGATGAAGGCAAAATCAATCATGAGGTATTAAAGGCGGTTGAGCTGGTCAAAGGCCAGTTCAGCAATGGCGGCGTGTTTCAGATTGTGATTGGCTCGGGCGATGTGGATAGAGTTTATGCGCAGCTGATTGATCTGGCGGGCAGAAGCGCGGCCACCGTGGCGGATGTAAAAGGCAGTGGCGAGAATAAGCTCAACCCCTTGCAGCGCCTAGTCAAAGTGTTCTCTGATGTGTTTATGCCGATTTTGCCCGCGATTATTGTCGCCGGCCTGTTGATGGGGATAAACAATCTGCTGGGCGCTAAGGATATGTTTATCGCAGGCAAAAGCTTGCTGGATGCGTATCCGGGCTTAAGCGGCTTGTGGCAGCTAATTAATATGATGGCCAATACCTCCTTTGTATTTCTGCCTGCCTTGGTGGGCTGGTCGGCGGCTAAGCGTTTTGGCGGTAGCGAAGTTTTGGGCATTGTGCTGGGATTGCTGCTGGTGCACCCCGATTTACTCAATGCTTGGAATTACGGCAAGGCCGCAGCGGGGTTGGATGGTCAGGCGATTCCTTACTTCGATATTCTGGGCCTGTTTAAGATTGAGCGCGTTGGCTACCAAGGGCAGATTCTGCCGATTTTGGCGGCGACTTGGGTAATGAGCCAAGTAGAAATCTGGCTGAAAGCACGCGTACCTAATGCGATTCAACTATTGGTAGTGCCGATTACGACGATTGTGATCAGCGGCGTGCTGGCCTTGGCGGTGATCGGGCCGGTAGCGCGTGGCTTGGGTGTGATGATCACTCACGGTTTAGTGCAGATTTTTGAAGTGGCCCCCGTGTTGGGCGCGGCGATTTTTGGTGCCTTGTATGCGCCACTGGTCATTACCGGCATGCACCACATGTTTATTGCGGTGGATTTGCAGCTGATTACCAGCCACGGCGGCACCTTTATTTGGCCGATTATTGCGCTATCTAATATTGCGCAAGGCAGTGCTGCACTGGCGATGTTTTGCATTGCAAAAAGCGCCACAGAAAAAAGCATGGCGTCTACTTCGGCGATTTCAGCGTTCTCTGGCATTACCGAGCCAGCCATGTTTGGGGTGAATCTACGCTTTAAATATCCTTTCTACGCCGCACTGATTGGTTCAGCCTGCGCTTCGATTTTGATTACCTTAAACCACGTATTAGCTTCCGCCATTGGCGTGGGCGGCTTACCCGCGTTTATCTCTATTGTGCCGGTACATATTCCGATGTTCTTGCTTGGCACCTTAGTCGCGGTCATTGTGCCCTTTACGCTGACATGGCTGTTTGCCAAACGCATGGCATGGAAGGCCGAGCCAGTATTGGCTCAGCAGTCTGTATAGATAGCCGGGGCGGCAACGCCCCAGTTTTTTAGTAAGTGCAGCACCGTATCGGTGGTGCTGCGCAGGGAGTTTTTTAGATGCAGCAAGACTGGCAATCATCAGTGGTTTATCAAATTTATCCTAAAAGCTTTAGCAGCCATCATGGCAGGGCAACGGGCGATATTTTAGGCGTTGTGGATAGGCTGGATTACCTGCAATGGTTGGGCGTGGATTACCTGTGGCTGACGCCTATTTACGCCTCGCCGCAAAAAGACAATGGCTACGATGTGAGCGATTACTATGCCATTGATCCGGCTTACGGCAGCATGGCTGATTTTGATCTGCTACTGAGCGAGGCCACGCAGCGAGGCTTACGCATCATGCTAGATATCGTGGTGAACCATACCTCAGTGCAGCACGCTTGGTTTCAAGAAGCTTTAAAGGGCCGTGATAATCCCTATCGTGATTTCTATATTTGGCGTGATCAGCCCAATAATTGGCAATCCAAATTTGGCGGCTCGGCGTGGGCGCTTGATCCGGCCAGCGGCCAGTATTACCTGCATTTATTTGATGAAAGCCAGGCCGATTTAAATTGGGAAAACCCAAGACTTCGCCAAGCCGTGTTCGAGATGATGCAGTTTTGGGCCGATAAAGGCGTGGCAGGCTTTCGCCTCGATGTGATTAATCTGATCTCCAAGCAGCAAGATTTTAGCGATGACGATAGCGATGGCCGCCGTTTTTATACCGATGGCCCACGCGTGCATGAATATTTGCAAGAAATGCATCGCAAGGTATTTGCTGGGCGAGATTTGCTAACGGTAGGCGAAATGTCATCGACTACCTTGCCGCATTGCATTAATTACTCGCGGCCAGATCGGCATGAATTATCCATGACGTTTAATTTTCACCACCTGAAAGTGGATTACCCGCAGGGCGAAAAATGGCTGGCTGCGCCGTTTGATTTTATCGAGCTAAAACGCATCTTGTCGGATTGGCAAAGCGGCATGAATGAGGGTGGTGGCTGGAACGCTATTTTCTGGTGCAACCACGATCAACCGCGTGTGGTTTCGCGCTTTGGCGACGATGGCGAGTATCGGCTTGAATCGGCCAAGATGCTGGCCACTACGCTGCACGGCCTGCAAGGCACGCCCTATATTTATCAGGGCGAGGAAATTGGCATGGCTAATCCGGCCTTCACCCAGATCAGCGATTACCGTGATGTAGAAACGCTTAATGCCTACCAAAGCCTCAGCGCAGCGGGCGTGGCCGAGGCTGACATCATGGCGGCGATTAAGCAAAAATCCCGCGATAACTCGCGCACGCCAATGCAGTGGGATGATGGAATCAACGCAGGATTTTCTAGCGCTGAGCCGTGGATAGGCATCGCCAGCCAGCCGGAACAAGTCAATGTGGCTGCGGCGATGGCCGATCAAAATTCGGTGCTATATCACTACCGCCAACTGATCGCCCTACGTAAAACATCGGCAGCACTTAAATACGGCGAATACCAATGCTTGAGCGCAGATGATCCCGCAATTTGGGCGTATAGCCGCAGCTTGCCTGATGAAATCTTGCTGGTGGTGAGTAACTTTACTGCTAGCAGAGCAGAGTTTTCGAATGTCGCCATCCCTGAGGGCTGGTCAGGCGAGCTGCTGCTGACGAACTACGCGGATATTGGCGCAGATTTCAGCCAGTTTAATTTACGGCCATTTGAATCGCTGATGGTGAGGTTTAGTGCTTCTTAGTTTTTGGTGGGTATTTCATATGTACTAACTGATCTGTTTTGGAATTAGCACTCAATGAACAAATGCAATAACTATGGTGTCGGCATGGGGCTTTTACCCTCCCCTGAAAACGCGTCGAGCGAGGAACAAGCGGGCGGGGTTTCGGCGAGGACTGTTTGAGGGAGCTTGCGAGCGAGTTCCGCAGCCGCCGCTCGATTGTCCGCAGCGAAGGGGTTTCGCGTTTGTGGGGTCGCCTTCTTTGCTTACTTTCTTGGCGAAGCAAGAAAGTAAGGCCCACGCGGGGGACTCCCGCACCTAAATCAACGTGCCGAAGGCACTAAAACTAAAAAGCTCTTTTTGACTTTACGGTAACAGGCACTGGGCAGTCTTCGCCGCCCAGTTTTAACACTACCCTCATGCCTGCCTTTAGGCAGTTTTGTCCCCTCCCAATGTGCAGGGCTAGGGACTCTTTTGCTTGTTAGTTTTTTTTAAAAAATAAATAAGGAGTAGAGCGATGTTTCATTCAGCAATAAATACAGTAATTAAAACCACGCTGTTAAGTGGTGTTTTTCTGGCAAGTAGCACGCCAGCAATGGCCTTCGAGTTTCATGGCTATGGCCGGATTGGCTCGGGGGCTTCAACCGGCTCTGGCGGCGCGCAAAGCTGTTTTCAGCTGGCGGGTGCCGAAACCAAATATCGCCTTGGCAATGAGTGCGAGATTTATGGCGAGCTGGAAATCAGCCACGATTTTTTTAAAAGCGAGCAGGGAAGCACCTTTACCGTGGTGGGGATGGGTAGCCTTTATAACCGTAACGATAGATCGCCCACTTTTCAGCCGGAAGATGGCAGCGCCAGAGCACCGCAGATTTACGCCAAATACAGCAATATCCCCGAGCTAAATGGTGCCACGCTATGGGCGGGGCGTCGTTATTACAAGCGCCATGATGTGCATATCACCGATTTTTATTACTGGAACCCAAGCGGCACGGGGCTGGGAATTGAGGACTATAAAGTGGGTGATTTAAAACTGAGCTATGCGTTTTCGCGAGAGGACAATATTTATCAGGCCGATTACGCCAATAAGCATGATTTTCAGCTTGGCGGCATTGCCACGAATAAAGGCGGTGAAGTGGCGCTGGGCTTAAGTTATATCCAAGCTGCAGGGCAGGTGAGTGGGGCCAATAGCGGCTGGTCGCTCACTGCGCAGCACGAGCAAAAAGGTTGGCTGGGTGGCACCAATAAATTTGCTATTCAGTATGGCGTAGGCCCTGGCACAGGGCTTGGTTATACCGGCTCTTTACTAGCAGATCAGAGCAATAAACGCCTTCGTTTGGTCGAGTCTTTTGATTGGCAGGCCACACCAGAGTTTGGTGGCCAGCTGACGGCGGTTTATCAGCGGGATCAAAGTAATGCGGGCAGACAAACGTGGTGGTCTGCAGGGGCAAGGCCGGTTTATGCCTTTAGCCAGAACTTTAAATTAGTGGGCGAGGTGGGCCATGATCGCGTGGAGGCTTTAGATGGGCAAACGCGCAATCTAAGTAAGCTGACTATTGCGCCAACCTTTACTCTGGATAAAGCATTTTGGAGCAGACCAGAGCTGCGCGTGTTTTATACCTACGCTCGCTGGAATGAAGCTGCGCAGAATGCCGCCTCTAGCGGATCGGCTTTGTCTAAAACCGGCACATTTGGCCGTGATCTGAATGGCTCCACTTACGGCTTGCAGCTTGAATACTGGTGGTAAAACGCTTGGATAAATAAAACAGCGGGCTGGATGCTCATTCTGTCAACTTAGATCTATCTATTGCAAGCGCTGAAACATCGTAGGGCGGGTGCAACCCGCGTTTGTTTAGCATCACTCGCGGGTTTCACCCCATGTACGCTAACCAAATGTTTTTTTCATTAGCAAACATCGAAAAAACACTATGCCCACGCTCTCGGCATAGGGCTTAAATCCCCCCTGAAGCACGCCGAAGCGAGGAACAAGCGGGGTGGGGTAGTCGTCAATTCGTGTTTGAGCGAAGCGAGTTGAATTGACACCACCTCGATTGTCCGCAGTGAGGGGCCTTCGTGCTGTTTGGGGCGGCCTTCTTTCGCTTCGTTTCTTGGCCGTTCAAGAAAGGAAGGCCCCCGCGGTGGCTAACCGCTCCAAAATCAACGTGCCGAAGGCACTAAAAAGATCTTTTTGACTTTGGTTAGCGCCTATGGGGTTTCACCCGCCCTACAAGCGTGGCCTAAGTTGATAGGATTGGGCTGCATGTGCCCCTATTTGTGCTGCTAATTTATAGTGATTTCTCAAACTGCTGCACCAGCTGATGTAGCTCTCCCGCTATTTGGGTGAGCTGCGATGCGGTTTCGCCAACGCCGATAATACGGCTGACGTTTTGCTCGGTAAGCGCGTTGATTTTTTCCATGGTCTGCGCTACGTCTTCTGATACGGATGATTGCTGATCCAGCATCTCCGCTACATGGCGGGCAGATTGATCTACGCCATTGCTAGAGGCGGCAATTTCGCCCAAGGTGAGCGTGCAGGCATCAATTTGTGCGGTGCCGTGATTTACCGAGGCCACCGCCTCGCGCATGGTAGCAAGGGCTTCGTTGGTGCGGGCCTCTACGCTGCTGATGGTGCTGGCAATACTCACCGTGCTAGCGCTGGTGCGCTCAGCTAGTTTGCGTACTTCATCGGCTACCACGGCAAAGCCACGGCCGGTTTCGCCTGCTCTGGCCGCTTCGATGGCGGCGTTGAGCGCCAGCAGATTAGTTTGGTCGGCAATCTCTCGAATGGTTTTAGTCACCACGCTGATTTCCCGCACCGCATCAGAAAGCTGGCCTAGCGTAATGCGGGCCTGATCAACCACGGTAACTACTTCTTGCGTTGCCGTTTGCGCCGCGCCCATTTCGATCGCACCACGGGTAGCTAGCTCCTTAGCTTTGGAGGCATGCTCTGCGCTAATCCGCGTAGCAAGGCTGATCTCGTTCACACTACTTGCCATTTCTTCTAGTGCCGCTGCCGTAGTTGCTACGCCGTCTGATTGCTCTTGGCTGCGCTTAATTAGCTCGCTGGCGCTGTTGGCAACATCCTGAGCGCGTTTATCCACGCGGTTGCCTGCCAGTACCACGTCGGCAATGATGGCGCGTAAATTAATCCGCATTGATTCCAGTGCAACCAGCAAATGGCTGAATTCCTTAGGCGCGCTGGCATCTACATCAAAACGAAAATTGCCTTCACTTAATTGTGAGAAGGCGTATTCAATATTTTGAATTGGGCGCTGGATGGATTGTGTTAAATACCAGCCGCCCCAAGCCGCAGCCACCGCGGATACGGCTAGGAGCGGGGTGGCAAAAGGTGATGCCAGTGCTGGGATTAATACCGCAGCCAGCACCAACCATATTCTCTGCAGCATAGAGCGCTGCTGTGGCCATTTGGTTTTGGCTAGGGTGGCTTGGCCAGCATTGATCTTGGTATAGAGGGCCTCGGCGGCAGAGATTTGTGCGCGGCTGGGGGTATTACGCACCGACATATAACCCACTTTTTGGCCGCGCTCCTTTATGGGGGTAACAAAAGCCTCTACCCAATAATGGTCGCCATTTTTACAGCGGTTTTTAACAATACCTCGCCAAGGTAAATCTTGTTTTAAGGTTTGCCACATATCGGCGTAGGCGCTGCTGGGCATAAAGGGATGACGAACAATATTGTGTGGCTCGCCAATAATTTCTTTATCGCTAAAGCCCGACACTTCCTTAAAGGATGAGTTAGCGTAGCTAATCTGGCCTTTTAAATCAGTTTTGCTGACAATAGGGCGGCGCGGGTCAACGGGAACTTCGTGTTCGGTAATCGGTAAATTGCTGCGCATTACGGAATCCAGGCGGGAGAATAAATCATGAATGTGTCGGCTGGCCGCTACTGATTGATGAGCACTTTAAATAACAGTAAGCGGGGGAATGACGAATATATATTAGAGATTACTACTTTCTTGGTGTTGCTGACTATTAAGATAAGCCCTAGGTATTATAGGGGTAATGGCCAGTAGGTGGTGCGGGGCAGAGAAACAGTAGGCAATAAAAAACCCCAAGACCGAAGTCTTGAGGTTTTAATATTTGGTCGGGGCGGTGGGATTCGAACTCACGACCCTCTGCTCCCAAAGCAGATGCGCTACCGGGCTGCGCTACGCCCCGAATCTCTTTCGCATTGCTGCGAAGAGGTGCGCATTATCACTGAGAGCGTACCGCTTGTCAACTGTTTCTGTTAATTGATATATCGGCAAGCATCAGTAAGGACTGCAGGTAAGGATTCATCGTTAATCCTTCAAGGCAATCTTTAGCAAGTTGCGCTTCTTGGGCAGCAACTGCGCGTGCGTATTCTAAAGAGCCGCTGGCTTGTACTGCGGTGAGTACTGCTGGCAATTCATCACGGTTGGCGTGTTGCAGCGCTGTGCGAACAATCGTTGCTGCTTCTGCGGTGCCATGGCTCATTACATGAATCAGTGGCAGGGTGGCTTTACCTTCTGCTAGATCATCACCGAGGGTTTTGCCGATTTCACTGGTTTTTCCCGAGTAATCTAATACATCGTCAATAATCTGGAAGGCCGTGCCCAAATGCATACCAAAACGCGCCATGCGCTCTTCGGTGTCAGGATCACTTTCGGCCAAGATGGCACCAAGGCGAGCGGCGGCTTCAAATAATTTGGCAGTCTTGTAGCGAATCACTTTTAGGTAGGCTGCTTCATCAATATCAACATTACCGATATTCATAAGCTGCAGCACTTCGCCTTCGGCAATGATATTGGTGGTGTCGGCCAGCACTTGCATAATTCGCAAGGAACCGCAGCTCACCATCATCTGAAACGCGCGCGAGTATAAGAAGTCGCCCACCAAAACGGATGCAGCATTGCCAAATAATACATTGGCAGTATCACGGCCACGGCGTAGATCAGATTCATCCACCACATCATCGTGCAGCAGGGTGGAGGTATGAATAAACTCAATCACGCCAGCCAGCTCGCGGTGATGGGTGCCCTCATAGCCTAAGGCTTTAGCCGACAGCAATACCATCATCGGACGCAGGCGCTTACCACCTGAGTTCACAATATATTCGGCAACTTGCCGCACTAGAATGACGTCAGAATAGAGGCGATCGCGAACCACTTGGTCCACCGCCTGCATTTCCTCGCCAATAACTGATTTTACGAACGCCATTGCCACGCTTGTGCCTGCTCGCGCTTGAATTTTAATTCGCGCATGTTAGCAGAAACTTCGGCTTAGCGCTTTGCTTCAGGTATTGAGCCCCCCATTAGATCATGGCATTTTAGTGGCGTGCCCTACGTAAGGGCTTGACATAATTAGGGCTTAAGCGTAGCATCGCGCGTTTCCCGATTCGGGAAGACGTTTTGCTGCTCGTGCTGTTTTATTAAATAGATAAATGCGTGACAGGTAGTAAAGCGCAAGACCCAAACTCTCCAATGGAGCTTGTTATGTATGCAGTCGTAAAAACCGGGGGCAAGCAGTATAAAGTTGTCGTCGGCCAAAAACTTAAAGTAGAACAGATTACTGCAGACATCGACAGCCAGATCGTACTGAATGAAGTATTGATGGTGGCAGACGGTGAAGCAGTGGTGATTGGTGCCCCACTGGTAGCTGGTGCATCTATTTCCGCAACCGTGGTAACTCACGGCCGTGGCGATAAGGTGACCATTTTTAAAATGCGTCGTCGTAAGCATTATCAGCGCCATCAAGGCCATCGTCAGAATTACACTGAATTGCGTATCGACGCGATCGTTAAGTAATTCCGCCTTTTCGCATTTTCAGTAGGAGTGTTGCTACATGGCACACAAGAAAGCTGGCGGTAGTTCACGTAACGGCCGCGACTCACATTCAAAACGACTTGGTATCAAGGTTTACGGCGGTGAATTAATTCCTGCCGGTTCTATTATCGTGCGTCAGCGCGGTACAGAATTTCACCCTGGCGATAACGTCGGTATCGGCAAGGATCACACCTTGTTTGCACTGAAAGATGGCTATGTAAAATATGCAGTGAAAGGCGCTCTGAAGCGTCGCACTGTAATTATCTTGCCTTACGTTGGCGAAGAAGTAGCTGCTTAATTTATTAAGCTGTAGTGGTATATTTTAAAGCCCTGTCCATCATGGATGGGGCTTTTTTTCTATTGGAAGTTTTGGTTCTGTTGCTTGTTGTTTTTTTGCTTTGCTGGGTGATCTAACCTTGGTTGTGGATAGCGCTCAAAAAATAACAAGCAACAGTACCTCGCCTTAAGTAAATGGGCGGTCTTCTAAAGTGTTTTGGTGGAGATCCAAATGAGATTTATTGATGAAGCAAAGATTGAAGCCATTGCTGGTAAGGGTGGTAGTGGTTCTGCAAGTATGCGCCGTGAGAAGTTTATTCCTCGTGGCGGCCCAGATGGTGGTGATGGTGGCCGTGGTGGTAGTGTTTGGGCCGTTGCAGATGAAGATATCAATACTTTAGTTGATTACCGTTTTGTAAAAAAATACAAAGCACGCGATGGTGAAGGCGGCCGTGGTGCAGATTGTTATGGCAAGGGCGGCGATGATGTTGAGCTGCGTATGCCTGTTGGCACGTCGATTGTAGATGCGGAAAGTGGTGAGCTGATCGCCGATTTAACCGAAAGCGGCCAGCGCGTGGTGATTGCTAAGGGTGGCAAGGGCGGTTTAGGTAATTTGCACTTTAAGTCATCGGTTAACCGTGCTCCGCGCCAAACTGCGCCCGCTGAAGAAGGTGAGCGTCGTGAGCTGCGTTTAGAGCTTAAAGTGCTGGCGGATGTGGGCCTGCTAGGTATGCCTAATGCGGGTAAATCAACCTTTATTCGCGCTGTTTCAGCGGCAAAACCTAAGGTTGCTGATTATCCCTTTACTACGTTGTTCCCTAATTTGGGTGTAGTACGCATCGATGATAACCGCAGCTTTGTAGTGGCAGATATTCCTGGCCTGATCGAAGGCGCAGCAGAGGGCGCGGGCTTGGGTCATCGCTTTCTGAAACACTTACAGCGCACAGGTATTTTGCTGCATATTGTTGACTTAGCTCCTTTTGATGAAGGTACCGATCCAGTGGCTGAAGCTTGCGCCATTGTTGAGGAACTGCGTAAGTACGATGAAGAATTGCATAAGAAACCGCGTTGGTTAGTGCTGAATAAGCTGGATATGATCCCAGAAGAAGAGCGGGCCGAGCGGGTTGCAAACTTCTTGAAAGCTTATGGTTGGGATGCGGGCGCTCAGGATAAATACGCCGTATTTGATCCAATGCAGCCACGTCTATTTACGATTTCTGGCTTAACCGGTGAAGGTTGTCGCGATTTAACTTACGCGATTATGGATTACCTAGAAGCCGCTCGTATCTATACTCGTAATGAAGATAAAATTCGTGCCGAGCAGCTAGAGATCGCTCGCGAAGCCGCAGCTGTTGCCAAAGAAGCCGCTACTGCTGAAAAAGAAGCGGCAAAAGCCGCTGAAGCTCTTGCAAAAGAAGCTGCCAAGCAAGCGGCTACTCAGGCTGATTTATTAGCTTCAGACGATAGCGCCAGCGCTTAATTGTTTTTGATACACCCGCTGAATCAGCCCCTACGTGAAATGTTCGGGCTGGTGTCTAGCGGGTGTACGCGTTAAGCTCCCTTCCCTTCAGTATTCATCTGCCGGCCACATGCAGAACGACTCCGCACTCTTAGAATTTTTTCAGCCTGGCTTTGTGCCACTTGATCTGCCGCCACTGGCAGGGTTGATGCGCGCTCGTCCCTATCTGGACGCTTTTATTACACTGTTTCGCGGTGGCGAAGAAGAGGTGATGGTGCGCCTCTTGGTGCTGCGCGAAATTGGTGCGCGTGCCCAAGCACCGCGCTGGACCCCGCAAGATTTACAAGCTCACTTTGCTTATATCAATCCGGTTAAGCTAGAAACCGTACTTAAGCGTATCCGCGATAACGGCCTCTTGGTCTGGGATTCTGATGAGCAGCTTTATTCCCTTTCAGAGCCTGGCCGTATTGCCTTGGCCTCGATTGGCACCTTGGTACAGTTTTCAGACGGCGATGCCGAGCTGGGTTATTTAACCGCCCAAGTTGCTGCTGGCCAATCGGTTGGGCGAGTCGCACATGAAGCGCTGCAGCACCTGTTGGCGCGGCTTAATGAGCTGTATCGCGATTTTGAAGAAGCACTTGAATCGCAATCCGAGTTCCAAATTCGCAAAGCACAATCTAAGCTAGAGAGTGTTTGGAAATGGGTGGAAAAAGGCACTGAGGTGATGCATTCCATCCTCGATGATGACACCCTTGATTTGCAGACACTGAATCAGGCACAAGCCATTGCTACGGCGCAAAGCCGGATGCTGCGTTTAACCAGTGTGTTTCAGCGGCGCTTAAGCGAGTTGGCGGCTCAGCGTGTGCATTTGGGCGAATCAGGGCTCACTTCAACCAATGTGGCCGATTGGCTGCGCCGTTTAGATCAAGATACCTTGGCTAATTTGGGGCGCGACCTATTGATTTTTCACCCTGAGCCGGTGTTTGTCACGGCGGACGAGCTGTTAGATATTTCTGAGTACGAGCTAATTAGCCGTGAGCGGCTTGAGTATATCGAGAGTGCGCTGCCATCGAGTGAAGTGGCAGAAGACGTTGAGGCGATGGAAGTAGAGCGTTTGCTAGATGCAGAAGCCCTGTTTGAAGAGTTGGGTGCCTTGGCGGCCCGTGGTGGTAGTGCCGAGCTATTTGAGCAGGTGTTGGCAGATACTTACAACGTCACAGCTTATCGTTTATCTTTGCTTTCTTTGCTTGGTGATGCTGATGCTGCACTAGAACAAAGTGTGGTTGCTGATTTAGTGAGGCTGCCCTTGTTCTTGGAGGCGGAGCCAGGTGTTGAGTTACTTGAGCACTTAGAAGTCGCGGCGATTAGTCGAGGCCGTTTACGTCCTGTTGACGCTGTAAAATAGAAAGATGGCATATAATCTTTCTATATCGGACAGTATTAAGTGGAGTGAATGATGGGTCTTTTGGATGATCTAAAGCAGCAGGCCGAATCGGTACAAACGGATGATGCCGAGCAAAGGCGTGTTTATTTAGCCAATATGGGCTTCATTGAGGCGGCAATGGGCTCGGCTATGGCGTATTTTTATGAGCTAGCCAATCAGCTTAAAGTGGTCAAGCCAGTTAGCCCGCATGTCTATCGGGTGTGGGGAGTAGGCGAATTTACGCGGTTGAATATGACGCTGGCTGCGGCAAATTCCCGCAATAAATCGCTTGAGGGAAAGGACTGTCCTGATTACATTGAGTTTATTGTTGAGTGGCAGGGCGCGGAGCCTTTACGCACCGTGTGTTCCTCTCAAAGTGCCGCTAAGCATTTAAAAGAGCAGCTGTGGCAATACGGCTGCAAGCTGGAAGAAAAAGTCCAATCCGCAGCGGATGGTAAGTTTATTCGTGCGGCGATTACGATCGCTCCTATCGTGCCAACGCGTTTTCGTTTCGATGCTGTGTATGAAACCGGCAAGATTCGTTTAAATATTCGTAATTTGGCCAATCTGGGCGAAGACCAATACGTGCTAAGCCCCGCGCAATGCACACCAGCACTTTGTGAAGAGTTGGCTAAGGCTATGCTGGGCAAACCTCATCAACTGGCTGAATTGCTGCGCTGATTTTGGCTGTTAAATATGTTTAGTTTGGGTGTACATGGATCAAGCTCTTAATATTTTGGTTGCGCGCCTCTTGGCGCATCGCTTCTTACCGCGCAAAGATCCTTTGGCGCGGCGCGCTTTGATTGATGAAGCGTTTCGTGAATCGCTAGATCACCGCCTTGCTGGTTGTGGCTTACGTCTCTTAGAAAATCCTTACGCTGAATATATCGCTGTAGGCCTAGCTACCGAAATGGAAGACTGGGTCTTTGGTGAGGGAGAAAACTGGCTGTCCAATAATATGGGCATGCCACGGGATGCGATTGCCTTGCTGATTGTGGTTTGGGCCTTGATTATTCTGCCTAAGCGCCAGCGCCAGATTGCTTTGTCGGCGTCTGATCCAGACGATATGTTTGGTGAAGCATCACCAATAGAATTTGGCGATGAGGTGGCACCTGGTATTCCAGAAGAAGCTATTTATGCCGACTTTGGTAAAAAGCTTGGCGGTAAAGCGCGTTTCTCTATGAATTTAAGCCAATTGGCTAAGCTGGGTTTTGTAAATCGCCGCAATAAGATGGTTTATGAAGGCCCACTATTGGATCTGATGATTGATTACGCGCGTCTTGCTCCGCGAATCATCAACGGGGCGTTGGCTGATTTATTAAAGATTGATGCTGTCCATGTGGCAGAGCAGGTTGAGGACTAATGTTTCAGATTCGTGAGATTGAAATGGTCCACTGGGATTTTTGGCGCGCGATTCGTGTACCGCTAGATGCCCAGATTGTGACTATCGTCGGCCCAAATGGCTCGGGCAAAACCACCATGCTCGATGCCTTGCGCACTTTGCTGGCATTGCGCTGCTCAGGGCGGCGTGATTACAAGCGCTATGTTCGTAATAATAAAGAAAACTTTGCTTGGCTGCGTGGTGTGGTTTCTAATCCGCGCCGTGGTGAAGGCGGCTTATTCCCCTATCTGTTTTTCCCAATTACTAGCCCTGAGGTCACTCTGTTTTGCCGTGTTAAAAAACAGGGTGGCGATTGGGTGCGTCATTACGCCATTGCCGAGGGCGTGGTTGAGCTAACCCCAGAAACGGAAAGTGGCTTGCAGTGGCTAGGCGTAAATGAATACAAGCGCCGGCTTGAATCTGCTGGCCTGACTGCAGCCATTGCCGAAGTCTTGGCGCTGGAGCAGGGCGACACCGATAAGTTGTGCGAATACAGCCCTAAGGCTTTGCTGGATTTAGTGTTCCAAGTGTTTGGCGATAAGCAGGTGCTGGATAACTACCAAGAAGCCAAGTTGCGCCTAAAAGAAACCGAGGGTGAGCTGGGCAAGGTAGAGCAACAGATGGCCCAGCTTGGGCTGGATGTGGAGCGGATGAAGCTGCGCTCTAATAGCTTTTTAGAGTGGCAAGCCTTGCAGCGCGATGTGTTGCGCTTAGAAAGCGATGTGGTGCCAGGGCTCAAATACCTAGAACAATGGGATGGCTTGTTGGCGGGCTTGACGCAGTTTCGCCTCGCTAAAACCAATGTACGGGCTAAGAAACAAGAGTTGGATCTGCTGAATCAATCTTATAGCGAGTTTGATCAGCATCGTGAAGCGGCTTTGGTGTTTGAGCGCGAAGCAAAGCAAGCTTACGATAGTCACTTTGCTTTATTCCAGCAGGTGCGTGACGCTGCGCGTGATACTGAAAAACTGTTAAAAGAAGAAACTCGCCTGCGGGAGCTGGCCGAATCAGAGCACGGCCGCGATGCGGTCAGTATTAATGATCGATTATTGGCTTTAAAAGAGCCGCTCGCTAGCTTGCGACAATGGCTGCGTACGGCTAAAGAAGAGCGCCAGCAGCTGCTCGATATGCAAAACGCTTTGCAAGCGGGTCGAGCGCCTGGGCCAGATTTCACTAGAAATATGCGTGGAGCCTTGGATGAGGCCGCGATCCCGCATCAAGTTTTAACTGAGATCGTTGAAGTCACTGACGCAACTTGGCAGCAGGCGGTTGAGGCCTTACTTGCGCCTTATCGCCATATTGTTTTGCTTAAACGTGCAAGTGATCGTAATCGGGCTTGGGAAATTGCGCAGCGCTTACGTTATCGCCACTTTATTGTGCCGGACAGCGAGCCTGTACCGCGTGCGAATAAAGGCTCAGTATTGGAAGTGGTCGATTTTAATGGCGATGCACCGAGCTGGGTGGTTCAGTTATTAAATCGTACTCAGCGCGTGGTTACGGTTGAGGCGGGTGGTAAGGTTGATGGCGATTGGATCACCAAAGAGGGCTATCACAAAGAGCGCCGTGGTGGCCGCGATATTAGCGTTCGCCCGAATGATTTTGCCTTTGGCGAGGCAGCAAGGCAGTCGCGCCTAGGCGATGCACTGAGTCGCATCAAAGAATTAAATCACCAAATTTTAGATGCCGAAGCGCGTGATGTTGATTTAAGTCGTGATATCAGCGCGCATACCGAGCAATTAATGGGCATGCAGGCTGTGGTTCAGTTGGCGGCAAGGCAGGAAGAGTTTGCCGCCGCTGCTGCGCGTTTTCCTGGCGAGCAAGACTCAGTACAAAATTTGGGCGCTGAATTGGCTGCGGCACAAGCTGCTTGGGAAGCGGCTCGGGATGCGCGTGAAGAATTGCGCGTGGGTTATGAGCGTAGCAAAGATCAGCGTGAGCGTTTAGCTGGGCAAGTGAATTATCAGCAAGATCTATTGCAGCGCCAGCAGCTAGAAATTCAAAAACAGCTGCGCCAGTTGCGCGAGTTAAAAACCAGCATGCAAGCGCATCTGGCCGATGTTGCTGCCTTGAGCGCAGTGCGCGATCAATTTGGCAGCGTGCGCGAAGTGCAGCATTTATTAGAGCGCCAACGCCAGCAGTTGGCAAATGGCTCGTGGGAAACGGATGAAACCATCCTTGCTCGTCGCGATAAATTGCAAAATGATTATGACGCTGTGCAACGTGATGCCGACGTTCACTATAAAGAGGTGCAACGCACAGGGGAGCTGACACACGAAGCACGCGCAGCCTACATCAATAAGCTGCGTGCCACCGTTCGCGCTTATTGCCGCAATATTGCCCGCTTGGGCCAACTGGCTGGGATTGATGTCGAGGCCGAAATGCCTCATCTGGATAACGATGATGCCGTACTTGCACAAGCAGGCTTGGCGGCACGTTTCAATTTTGACCAGAAAGGCATGATGGGCATGAATGATGGTGAAGCATCAGGTGGTCAACAGGTAATGAAGTCATTGATTCTGTTGATTGGCTTGATGATGGATGATGCCAATCCTTCTGGCTTTGTGTTTATTGATGAGCCATTTGCCCACCTAGATATTTTTAATATTGATCGCGTGGGTGCTTTCTTGAAAGCAACTCAGGCTCAGTATTTAATTACTACACCGCTTACGCACAATACCAATGTTTATGCGCCATCTGATTTGACGCTGACCACTCGCAAAAAACGCCCTGGCGACACTTGGGCGCCGCTTATTCTTCAAACCCGTCGTCGGGTTGAAACTGCCCAACAAGAGTTGATTGTATGAAACAAGTATTCCATTTTTTCGCACCTTGCCCACGTGGTTTAGAAGGCCCGCTCGTTGCCGAGCTAGAAGTGCTGGGTGCCGACCAAATCAAGCAGACTGAGGGTGGCGTCGGTTTTGCTGGCTCTTGGTCGCTGATGTATGAGGCTAATTTACAGTCTCGCATCGCTAGCCGTATTCTGTGGCGCGTCGCAGAAAAAACATGGAAAACAGAAGACGATCTCTACGCCATGGCGCGTGATCTAGATTGGTCCGAGCTATTTTCAGTCGATTGCACTATTAAGGTAGGCGTTACCGCCTATCGCGTGCCGCAGATTCGCAGCCCAGAATTCGTCGCTTTACGGATTAAAGACGGCATCTGTGATCGCTTCCGTTTAAAAAATGATAAGCGCCCAAGTGTGGATACGGCTGATCCAGATATGCGTATTCAGCTATATCTAACTGATCGCATGGCCACATTGTATTTAGATACTTCGGGTGAAGCGCTATTTAAGCGTGGTTACCGTGTGGAAACTGGGGATGCACCGATGCGCGAAAACCTCGCCGCTGGCATTCTCGCCTTAATCGGCTGGACGCCTGCCGAGGCACTTTACGATCCAATGTGCGGTTCGGCTACTTTCCTTATCGAAGCTGCAATGATTGCCCGCAAAATTGCTCCAGGCGCGCGCCGTGAATTCGCATTCCAAAAAATGCGTTTGCATAACGAAGAAATGTGGCAAGAATTGGTGGCTGCAGCACGCGCAGCAGAAACCAAAGAAATCTTCCCTATCTATGGTAGTGATGTGGCCACCGCCGCGATTGCACATGCTCAGGCCAATTTAGATTACGCACGTTTTGACGACACCATTCATTTAAAGCAACTCAATGCAATGGATGCAAAGCCACCGGTTGAGATGGAAGGAGTGTGGATTTCCAACCCACCGTATGGCGTGCGTTTAGATGAAAAAGAAAAACTGGCCGCACTTTACCCACAGTGGGGCGATGCGCTCAAAAAACGTTTCTCAGGCTGGAGGGCTTATTTCCTCACTGCAGATATGGATATCACTAAACATATGGGTCTCAAGGCTTCTAAACGTACCCCGTTATATAACGGTGGTTTAGAGTGCAGATTATTCGAATATAAGATGGTTGCTGGCGGTATGCGCCGCAAACCAACCGGTTCAGAAGAATAATCTACCGTATTTTAAACAAGCCGCTTCGTGAAGCGGCTTGTTTGCTTTGTAGCTGCTGAGTTCCCCCTTGATTTCAAACTAGTTAAATCAACTACTTAGCGTATTGCTACGGTTTTGTTGCGCTGTAGTGGTTGACCTATTCAGTGATGCCCCGTATATTTCGCCCTCTCGCTGCAGCACACGCAGCCACACAGTGATGTCACAGCGAGACGATCTTTAACAAAATACAGTCGATGAGTGTGAGTGCTTGGTTCGGAAGCGAAACAAGTGCTTGCATTAGTATTGAGCATTCAGCGATGGATGCTCA
>NZ_JAWQUO010000057.1:0-19017 GCF_033446605.1 Iodobacter sp. CM08
CGTTTCAATCGTCGAGCAGACCTGTGCGCTCTGATTCCTCGATTACTCAAAGCCGTGATGCAGGCTAAACCTTGTCCAAGAGGGGTATTTCAAGCCTCAATTGAGCAAGAGACATAATCAGGTAAATCTTTGCTCCTCCCTTATTTTATCAATGCCATATCAGTGGCTATTCCATCTACTTTGGCGCTGTTTTTTATCAATGATCGTCTTCAAGCCGCCAGCTATGCAGGTGCATTTTTAGCCACTTATTTTGTGGCGGCGGCGGTCGGGCTACCGCTGTGGGTGATGCTGGCTAAAAAAGTGGGCGCTTTGTGCGCTTGGCGCTGGGGGATGTTACTGGCGATTCTGGCTTTTTGTAGCGCAGCGTTGCTCGGTGTTGGTGATTATTCGGCCTATTTAGTGGTTTGCATTGCGGCAGGTTTAGCGCTTGGTGCAGATCTTGCGCTGCCCCCAGTACTCTTGGCGCAGATGATTCAGCATGAGGATTCGCCCTCTATTTACTTTGGTATTTGGACACTGCTGGGCAAATTGGCTCTAGCGCTATCGGGCCTGGCTTTGCCGCTATTGGCGCTACTTGATTATCAACCCGGACAAGTTGCTGGCCCTGTTTTGGCTTGGATCTACGCGGGCTTGCCTTGTGGATTTAAATTGTTGGCTTTGTATTTGTTGTATCGAATTCGCCCTCACACAGCCGGAGTAAACACATGAAAAAATCTCTACTCGCAGCACTCTGCGGCGTGCTCACTGCTTGCGCCTCACCTGATGTGCAGCAATATCAAAAATCTGAACCTAAGCTCGATTTGGTGCAGTACTTTGTTGGTAGCACGGATGCATGGGGTATGTTTCAAAAGCGCAGCGGTGAAGTCGTGAAGCGTTTTCATGTTGAAATTACGGGTACGCAAAACCAAGGCAAGTTAGTGCTGGATGAGCGTTTTAAATACGATGATGGCACAACGCAGCAACGCATCTGGACCTTAGTTCAGCAAGCCGATGGCAGCTGGCGGGGGACGGCTGATGACGTTAAAGGTGTAGCAATCGGCAAAATATCTGGCAATGCTCTCAACTGGCAATACACAATGTTGTTACCGGTGGATGGTAAAACCTATGAAGTGCAATTTGACGATTGGATGTTTCTGATCGACAACAAATCAATGATGAATCGCGCCAGCATGCAAAAATTTGGCTTTGAGCTTGGGCAAGTAACGCTGTTCTTTAAGAAAAGAGACTAATCATGTGGCCGCCGATGAACCCCGTAATACCAAGCTGGCTTAATCAGCGCATCTGGCTGATTGGCGCGTCCAGCGGGATTGGTGCGGCGCTCGCTAAGCAAGCGCTTAGCGCAGGTGCCCACGTTACGCTATCGGCAAGGCGGCTGGCGCAGTTAGAGCAAATCGCGCAAAGCCAGCCCAAGGCCCATGTGCTTGCCTTTGATGCGAGCGAGCAAACCGCTTGGCCCGCAGCGTATGCAGCCGCTTGCGCTGCAATGGGTGGGGTGGATTTAGTTGTTTTTTGCGCTGCAGATTATCGCCCCGAGCGCAGTTGGGAAGTCACCCCCGCCGGTGCCGCTCAGACTTTAGCCATTAATCTAGGCGCGGTATATTCGGGCCTTGCAAGCATCTTGCCAAGCATGCTGGCGCAAGGCAGCGGCGGTATCGCGCTGGTTGCCAGTGTGGCTGGCTATATGGGCTTACCCAATGCTACGGTATACGGCCCAAGCAAAGCGGCTCTGATCAATTTGGCTGAAATTTTATACAGTGATTTACACCCAAAGGGTTTAAGCGTTTATTTGATTAATCCAGGCTTTGTAAAAACTGAACTAACGGCTAAAAACGTATTCACAATGCCCGCGCTGCAAACCTCGGAGCAAGCCGCTACGGCCATTTGGGGCGGCATCAGTGCTGGGCAATTTGAAATTCATTTTCCGCGCCGCTTTACCCAAATTCTTAAGCTATTACAATTGTTACCCTACCGCCTGCGCTTTGCACTTTTCCACCGTTTTTTAAAGCTATCATGACTAAACTGACCGCCTTACTTGATTGGTACAGCCAAATTAGCCCGCAAACATTGCCGCAATTAGGGCAGTTTTACGCTGCCGATGCGCGTTTTAAAGATCCATTTAACGATGTACAAGGTGTGGCGGCGATTGAAGCTATTTTTAGCCATATGTTTGCCACCACGGACAAGCCGCGCTTTATCATTGCAGAGCGGCTTGAACAAGGCCAACAAGCATTTATCACTTGGACGTTTGAGTTCAATTTGCAAGGCAAACCTTATCAAATCATCGGCGGCTCACATTTGGTTTTTAATGCGAATGGTGATGTTACGCTGCACCGCGATTATTGGGATGCTGCGGAAGAATTACTGCAAAAACTCCCACTGATCGGCGCACCTATTCGCTGGCTGCGCCGCCGGTTTAAATGCCAACACTCAGCCCGCCTTAGCCATTATTCAAACCCTCAAGACCATGCTGGCTAAGATTGGACTGCTTACAGCTTTTAGATAGGGCTAGAGCATTTCTCGGCTTATGCCAAATAGACAGGCCAGCTTGGCTTGTTGTTATCCTGCTTATTTTTTTTTGTTTGCCTGAGAGTATCAACGTTAAGGAATATGCCTCGTAGGGGCGGCTGTTTGCCCTATATGCATACGTGGCTTTGTCTCAGCAATAGGCAGAATCAGCTGGTTTTTCGTAAGATTATATAAAGCTTCAGAAGGAATTATGAGGCTTTTTGTTTGTACAGTAATTTTTGCAGGGATGGCTAAACTAAGGTTTGAATCTATGCCGTAAGTAGGGGAAAGCATGCGTTATCTAATTAAAAACTGGGGTCTTATTTTGCTGCTTTGCAGCAGCATGCTATACGCCGAAGAGGTGACCATCTTTTTTAATGATGATTATCGCCCTGTCAGTTATAAGAATGCGCAGGGTAAGCCGGCTGGGCCAGCTTATGATCTGTTGAAATACCATGAGGGTCGAGGTAATACAAAATTTGTTTTTGAATTAAGTAACTGGAAGCGTGCTTATGAAATGGCACTTAGGGGAAAAGGAGGGGTGATCGGCCTGTCTAAAACAAAAAAGCGTATGGCACTGTTTGATTATTCTGAGCCTTTTTATCTTATTCCGATTGATGTCATTGTAAAAAAAGGAAATGAATTTACTTTTAATTCAACTGCTGATTTAAAAGGTAAAGTGGTAGGTGTGACGAATGATGCTAGCTATGGCAATGAATTTAATGCCGCGATGGAAAATAAGGTATTTGAAGTTGATATAAATTACTCTATAGCTGTACGCTTAAAAAAACTACTTTATGATCGTATTGATTGTATTGTAACCGGTGGAGGGGAAAATGGATTGCTTATGGCGTTAAAGTCAGATCCATTTTTATATCAAAAACGTGATCAGTTTGTTATATTGAAACATGGATTAGGCGCTGATCCTTTGTATCTTGGGTTTCATAAAAAAATGAAAATGCAACATTTTCTGCTGGATTTTAATAAGTCAATTAAGGAAGCGATGGATAAAGAGGTTATACCAAAGATATCTAATCGATGATTTATGTTAAATAGTGAATAAAAAGTTTTCATAAATTTTAAGCTGCCTACAAAAGAGGCACCCCCGAGTGTTTTTTGTCGGGGCGGCAATAGCGTCGCTAGATTCCCACTACCGATTAAGGTATTTGAGGGCAGGCTTCAGCGCGGGAATAACGATACTGATTTTTGTAATACTCGATCGCTTATGATGCCGCACTTAACTCTGTTTTATCAATAGAACTACTCTGCACTATTTTACTCTTCAGCTGGCTAACCTCCCTATTTTCTGTACATGCCACAGTGGCAAGTGCCAACATGACTGATCAAGGCTTTTGCGCTGAATGTTACTGTGCTGCAGAGGCAAGCCCCTTGATGCCTCTTTTGACATATCGTTATTCCTTGGCTAGAGAAGTAATGATTTTATCGAAGAGTGTATTTCAATGGCATGAACTTTTTGCTTACCCCGCTGTATTTCCTGATGGTCAAGACACTTTATGCTTGTTAAGCTTTGCACTCTAAAATGGGAGTAATAAGCCTTGACGCAACAGCAAAAAGCATCTTTTTTTGGCCTGCTTGCCGTACTGGCATGGTCTACTGTGGCAACGGCATTTAAGATTAGCTTAGCTTATTTAAGCCCCGCGCAATTAGTGCTTTATGCAAGCAGCGCATCGTTAATATCTCTTCTATCCATTCTAATGTATCAAGGTCGCTTGAAAGAATTTTGGCCTGCATTGCAAAAAAATTGGCGTGTTTCGCTACTATTTGGGGCAATTAATCCTTTTATTTATTATTTAGTACTATTTAAAGCCTATTCATTATTACCTGCACAGGAAGCGCAGGCAATTAATTATACTTGGGCATTAACTATGGCATTATTGGCTGTGCCATTTTTAAAGCAGGTTTTAAAAACAAGCGATATTTTTTCTGCTGTTTTTTGTTATTTTGGCGTGCTGATTATTGGCACGCGAGGCGATATATTACAGCTGAGTTTTTCAAATGTAGGTGGAGTGCTGCTGGCTTTAGTTTCTACTTTATTATGGGCCGCCTATTGGATATTTAACACCAAAGATCAGCGCGAGCCTGTATTGGGTTTAGCGCTTAATTTTGCGGTTTCTTTGCCGCTGTCATTATTATGGTGCGCATTTACGGGCGAGCTAGGGGCTATTGCTTGGCAGGGCTTGGTGGGGGCTGCATATATTGGCGCATTTGAGATGGGCTTTACATTTGTACTGTGGTTAATGGCGATGAAGCTAACAAATAGCACGGCAAAAATAGCGAATCTTATTTTCTTAGCACCCTTTGTATCCTTATTTTTGATTTGGTCGGTATTAGGCGAGGCCATCTTGCCTTCTACCATGCTGGGCCTGTTATTGATTTTGTTGGGTTTGTTGATTCAGAAAATACCGAGGCGCAGTCCATAAGTAATGCTAGGCATAGAGTTTTTTTACGAAAAACACTGAAAACACGAAAAGATACGCTATAGGTTTGTAATTTCTATGTGTGTGGTGGACTAAGTCGTTTTTGGCATCCAGTACTGGTTTAAGCCAATACTGAACTGCGCCCCAAATGTGGATTCCCATCCATCTCTTTGGGGTGTTTTCATGTCCACGTTAGTAAAGCAATTTAAGCTCCTAGTCATTTAGCCATTATTTAACCGGCTAGATTGGGGGCCAGGTAGGGGCTTAGCAACAGTGCTCTTGATTGGCTGATTATAAAAGCGGGTAGTGGTAGCTCATGGCACAAGCAAGCCTTAGACGTGCATGATGTGTATTTTAGTGCCTGTGCTTCTGCTACTTAGGAGGGGGTGTATTTTGCATTGCAATATATGAAGTCCAACAGCCAGAGCCCACTCACGCGGGACGAACGGCTTTTTTGTTGAACAAGATCACACTCTTTACATCTTTTTAGGGGTTTTTTTTATTTTTTTATGCGGGTCAGTTGCCACTGATCCGCTTTTTTTTGCCCTTTTTTTGATTGGTATATTTTTACAAGTGGTATTAGAGATTATTTTATATTCGCTACTTTGGCGCTACTTGTGTGGCCTTCCATGTGGATTTTTTATGATTTCTGTGGACTAACGGCTTTTTTCTTTTAAATATGACATTTTATTTTCACATGTCTTGTTTTTAGCTTTCATCTTATTTAATTAAATGTGTTTTTCAATTTTACTTAAATAAAAAAATGGTATTTATCATTAATTGATACTGGTTTTGCCAGTTAATTAACATGTTGTTTTTTATGGTTTTTATGTTTTTATATAAGGTGAATCACTGTGGTCGGTGTGATTGTTTTTTTGTGTATATTTGCTGAAGAACTGTGTTGCACTGCGATTTTGATTGAGTTGAAGTGGTGCTAATTTAATCGCTGATATTGCTGATAATTAAATCGATATTTATATAAATAATTTTATATTTATTATCATTTTTTTTCGGTAATTGAACAACGCACAGATATTGCCTGATTGCATCGTTTCCATCATGGAGCTAAGTTAAATGACACGCACTGCGCTGATCCTGCCTGTACGAAATGCGGGACCATATTTAGACCGTTTATTGGCTGCTTTAGCTGAGCAAACACTACAGCCTGATGAGTGGCTGGTTGTTGATAGTCAGTCCAGTGATGACACAGTTCAGCGCTTTCGTGCAGCAGGAGCTAAAGTGGTAACAATTGCAGCCAGTCAGTTTAATCATGGCGGCACGCGGGAGTGGGCAAGGCAGCAGGTTAACGCGGATGTAATTATTTATATGACGCAGGATGCAATTCCAGCTAACCGTTATGCATTACAAAACCTGCGGAACGCTATACTGGCAAATGATGCAATCGCCGTGGCATATGGGCGTCAGCTGCCAAGGCAGGGAGCGGGTGTGCTAGAAAGCCATGCACGCTGTTTTAATTATCCGGCGCAGAGCCGTACCAAGTACCTGGGTGATGCTTCTGAATTAGGGATTAAAACTTGTTTCAGCTCGGATTCATTTGCGGCTTACCGTGCAGTGGCTCTGGAGTCTGTAGGTGGCTTTCCTCAAAATATTATTGGTACTGAAGACGCCTATGTGGCAGGAAAAATGTTATTAAATAACTGGCTGATTCGCTATGAAGCCAGCGCTGAGGTTTATCACTCGCATCACTATACGGTGTTGCAGGAGTTCAGACGTTATTTTGATATTGGTGTTTTTTATGGCAAGGAATCATGGATTGCAGAGCACTTTGGCAAGGCAAGCGGCGAAGGCAAACGCTTTGTTTTGTCTGAACTGGCGACGCTTGCAAAGTCTGGGCAGAAGTGGCGGGCTGCTGAAGTGATGGTTAGAGTACTATTTAAACTTGCAGGGTATCGTACTGGGCATTTAGAAAAATATTTGCCGACTTCCTTAAAGCGCCATATTGGCATGTTTGCAGGTTACTGGAAATAAAAGTGTATGAAAAAAAGGTTTTGTATTTGTGTATTACTGCTGAGTGCCTGCTCCACCCCAAGTAGCCTGCTGTTACCTGAACAAAGCGTATTAGATCAGAAGCAGATTGAATTAAATAACATAAGCAAACTGCCTTCTCCGGTAACCAGAGTGATGAATGGCGATACTCTGAGGATAGTGAGGGATGCACAGACGCCCGCTGAAAAAGATGAAATGTCATTGTTCTTTGTACGGCCTGATGGCACATTCTCATATCCCTATGCGGGGCTGATTCAGGCCACTCACCGCACCCCCGAAGATATTGCTGAAGAAATCAGCAAGAAGCTGTCAGCTATTTATCGCTACCCCAAAGTGACTACCAATATCGCAATTGCGCCTGGTAATCGTGTGTTTGTTGGTGGAGCGGTACGTAATCCCTCTGCCTATGAGTTAACCGCTGCAGCGAGTATTGAGCAGGCGATTATCGGTGCAGGTGGCGTATTGCCTTCTGCAGATAGTCATCATATTGCTTTATTAAGGATGAACGAAGAAGGTTTATATCAGGTTTACTTTACTGATTTCAGCCAGTTTTTATTGGCTGATAATAACCGGCGTGGTGTTATATTGCAGCGTGGCGATATTGTTTTTGTACCCAAATCCTTGCTAGGAAATGCAGTAGAGAGCGTAGATATGTATTTTAATCAATTGTTGCCTTTTTCAAAAGGTATTGGTATTGGCTTTAGTTATGATTTAAATAAAAGCCAGAGCTCCACCTCGGTGTCCATCCCATGATAGATATCAGGTCTTTTCGCGATATTTTGCGGCTTTTTTATATATTTAAAAAAGAATTTATGTGGGCGATGATCGCCACAACAGTATTAATTGTACTGGCCGCCTTTTTTCTGCCATCCCGTTATGTATCTGAAGCCCGTCTTTTGGTAAAACCAGGTCGTGCTATGAGCACGGTACCGATTGAGTATAGTGATCGGCAGACTTTAGTTGCGCCAAGTACGCAGCGTGATCCTATTGTTGATGAAGAAAAAATGCTCACTGGCCGGCCGATTATTCGCAAAGTGGCCGAGTTTTATATGAGTGAAATGAACGAGAATACTGAGAAAAATGGCTGGAAGCTGGTTAAATATTATATTAAGCAGGGTGTGAGTGAGGTTATTGAAGGTGTGCGTTTTATTGTGGTTTTTATAGGCCTAGCAGAAACACAAACACCTGTTGAACGTCTTGCCAGCAAATTAGAAAAACAATTTTCAGTGAGTCATGAGGCCGGCTCCTCAGTAATGGAAATTAGTTTTACTTGGGATAACCCGTTAATTGCTCAGCGTGTGGTTAATAAGTGGGTTGCTATTTACCAAGAGGAGCGTGCTCAGAAGCTTGCAAATAACAGTCTGTATGAATTTTATGATGTTGAAAGCCAACGCTTAGCAAAGCAGGTAGCGGAAACAAAATTACAAATCACTGAAAAGTTAAAGCTTATTGATGGAATGAGCAGCAAAGAGAGGCTTGAAAGCCTAACAGATAGAATTAATAAAGTGTCTGCTCAACGTGGAGAAGGCAGTGCAGAACAGCAGGGACTGGAAAAAGGCATTATCAGCGCCAGCCGCCGAGCTGCAGGTCTGCCGCAGGAGGTTAGTAAAGAGCGTGAAGTGGGCCTGAATCCTGTGCAGCAGGATATGAAGCTTAAGTTAAGTGGGCTGGTTCTGGAGCGGATTGATAAGTTAAAAAACTATCAGGATCAGGCGCCTCCCGTGTTGGAGTTAAATAACAGCATTCGCATGCTGAAAGAGCAGATTACAGAAGAAAAAGACAATTTGCAGCGCTCAGAAAACCTAGTCCCCAATGAGCTGGTAACGATGTTGAAACGCTCTGCTCTTGAGCGTGATACTAGGCAAATTGAATTAAAGGCGCAGATTGCCGCGTATGATCAAGAGCTACTTAAGCTAAAGCAAGAGCGGCAGCGTATTTTATCCGTTGACCCTGATCTTTCCAGATTAGAGCGTGATTTAGCGGTGGCAGAAAAAAATTACTTACTTTATGTAAATAGCCTTGAGAAATCTAGAATTGACCGTGAACTAGACAATAATCGTATTAGTAATATTGCAGTAATTGAGCAGGCTACTTTTACACCGTCGCGCGTATTTCCTAAAAGCTTATTAATGCTATTTATGGCGTTGCCAGCAGGTATTGCCGTCGGCTTCTTTGTTATTTATCTTTGCTATTTACTTGATCAGCGTATTCATGACGGTGGTAAAGTGCAGTCGCATTTTGATGTGCCTTTATGGACGACCATTATGGAGCATGAGGGAAATAAAGTTGTGCCGTCTTTTGAGGCGAGTATTTATCGTCTTTATAGTCAGTTACCACTGGATATTTTAAAGCAGCAGGGTCTAAATATTGGCATTACCTCATCGCGTAAAGGCGAGGGTGTTAGTTTTATTATGACGCATTTTCAGCGTATTTTATCAGAGCGTGGAATTAAAAGCCGCATTGCAGATGATGAATCCGCCACTGCTGGAGAGGTAGTTTTAATTGATGCCTCTGCTCTATTAGTGAATCCAGATGCATTTATTCGTTTAAAGCAGGCAGATTTGATATTAATGGTAATAGAGGCGCGTCAGTCAACGGTGCCTATGGTTGAGAATACCTTATCTATTTTAAATACAGCGTTTAAAAAAGTGGATGGTGTGATTATTAATCGGCGGCGCTTTGAAATATCTTCGGGTTTACTCAGCCGTATTTCCCGATAAAGCTCTGGGAGCTCAGGTATTCATAGCTCTATAAGCTGTAACAATAGCTGAGCGCTTAATAAGGTTATTTATGCGAATTGCGCTAATTGCACCATTACCACCAGAACAAAATGGCATCGCAGATTATGCTTTTGCCTTGCAACAGGCTCTAAGTCAGGAAGGTCTAGTACTGATTACCCCGTTTAAAAATCAGCGGCTTGCTGCCCGTGCCAGTGGCATAGATCAACAGATGCAGGGTATAGACTGGCAGAAGTTTGATCTGGTTCATGCCGAACTTGGAGGTGGGCGCAGCGGTGAGTTTATGGCGCTTGAGTGGCTGTCTGAGCATTATCCTGATTTACCCTTAAGTGCCACAGTGCATGATCCTGAACGCCTGATCTGGCGTCCGGCTGGCTGGCCTTTGTTGCTGAGCAGGCTGCTTCCTCGCCGCGTTTATCAACTGTTGGTTTTACTATGTGATCCATTCACTTTAGCGAGAGAGCGCCGCCTTGCTGCAAAGCTGCGGGCTTTGATTACCTTAACCGCAATCGGGGCACGTTGTCTGACTGAGCGTATGCGCTTGCCGGATGGCAAGGTGCGCAAGATTGCTCATGGTAATCAGGTCATAGCTGCTCAGCCTCTGCCTGCTCTTCCTCCGTCTGGGCCTTTGCAGATTTTGTACTTTGGTTTTATCTATCGTGGAAAAGGGATTGAGGATCTCATTGATGCACTGGCACTGCTACTGATACAGCGCCCTTACGCCGCTGTATCTTTAACGCTGGCAGGTGGGACGGCACCCGAAATGACTTTTGCCAATGGCCCATCTTATCTGGATGAGTTAAAAAATAAGATCACCTCATCCGGCTTGCCGGATGGTCTTGTCCGCTGGCAGACAGATGTGCCGCAGGAAAAAATTGTGGAGCTGATTCAGTCTCATCACGTGCTGATTTTGCCGTACCAAGAATCAAAAAAACTAGCTTATTTGGGGCAAATGCGTGGAACTAGCGGTGTGTTGTCATGGGCCGCTGCCTGTGGTCGCAGCGTGGTTGCTTCAGATGCTCGATCTTTTTCTGAAGAGGTTTCATTTGGAAATGGTGCGGTTTATGCTCAAGGCGATACGGCGGCATTAGCGGCTGAGCTGCAATGCCTACTGGATCAGCCGGATCTTTTATCTGAAAGAAGTATGAATGCACAAAAACTAGGGAAGGTGAGGGCATGGCCTGAAACTGCCAAGCAGTTTAGGGCCTTATTTAGCAGCCTAGTTTAAGGAAAATAAATGCGCATTAAAAATGGCTGTGTTGCTTGCTTATTGTTTTTTTTGGCCTGCTCGGTGCCTGCGACAGAAGTAAAACTTGTCGCCCCTAGGCCTGTGGTTTGGCGGGATTTTTTAGGGGTTAATGCGCACTTTTTATGGTTTACCCCGCAGCAGGCTGCCTTGCAGATGGACAGGTTGCGGGATCTTGGGCTGGAGTGGACTCGGGTAGATTTGCACTGGGACAGACATGAAGCCAAAGAGAATGACTATCTTTTTAAGCCCATAGATACTGTGGTCGATGCCCTGAAAGATAAGCAGTTAAAGTCAGTTTTTTATCTGGTTGGCTCGGCACCTTTTGCGAGTAGTGCTCCGCTATTGGCAGGCAATAAAGATCAGTATCCCCCCAAAGATAATGAGGTTTTTGCTAAGCGCATGGGCATGTTGGCCAAGCGCTACCCTTCGGTGGATGCCTGGCAGGTATGGAATGAACCTAATTTACCCGCCTTTTGGCGACCAGCTGAAAATGCAGCTGATTATGGAAGGATGCTGCAGTCTTCAGTGCGTGTACTCAAGCAGATCGCACCAAGCAAGCCAGTTGTGATGGCTGGGATGGCCTATTACAGCCAGATGCCGATTAAACGAGGCCTGATGCTGGAAGAGCTGGGCAAAAAAGGGGCACTTGGGCTGGGGGCTATTGTTGCTTATCACCCCTATAGCCAAGAGCCGGAGGGCGACGATGTTAAAGAGCGCGATTTTATTTTGCGTTCTAAAGAAATTAACCAGCGTTTACGTGCCATGAAAGTGCCAGGAATCTGGGCGACAGAGTGGGGCTGGTCTAGCTATGCGGGGCCTAAGGAAGAACAAAGCCTGATCGGTGAAGCTGGACAGGCAGATTATCTGTTACGCAGGCTAGTGCTGATGAGTGTTTCTGATTTTGATCGGGTGTTTTTGTTTGCGCTGTCTGATTTAGATAGCCGTGCGGGCGTACGTGATCGCAGCTATGGTCTGCTGGATTTACAGGGCAAACCTAAGCCTGCCTATAAGGCGTTGGCACAGTTTTTAAAAATTACTGGCCCTAGTTTGTCTCCTGGGGAGGCGCCAAGCTATAAGGGCTCGGTAAATGGCCTATACAGCATTGCCTGGAAAAAACCTGATGGTAGTAAGTTATGGATGTTTTGGGCGGATGAGGCGGGTGTGATTGACGTGGCGGGGGTTGAAGGTGCGACGCTGTATCAGCCGCTTAGTGGTGCTAAAACGGCCTTAAAGTCAGGCCGTCTGGCGGTGACACATCAGCTGCAAATACTGGAATGGCGCTAATGGTGCACGAACAATCACAGCCCCGCGCCGCGCTTTTGGCATCGACAACACCATCCTTAAAAATTCTCTGGACTTTGCCTTATCTACCTTGGCCTACCAGCAGTGGCGGTAAGTTACGCCAGTATCATTTGCTGCGCACATTAGCGAATAAAGGGCACCGCATTACTTTACTGGTGCAAAGTAAAACGCCACTGTCTGCCAGTGCAAAAGCCCATCTTGAGGCGATTGTAGACAGGCTGATTGTATTACCGCGCAGGCCAATCAGGCATCCACTAACCCTGCTGGCTGCCGTATTTTCACCTTATCCTCTGCTGGTGAGTGTGAATGGTTTTGCTCCTGCGCTGGAGCGCGTGTTTGCTGATTTGCTGACAGAAGATTGGGATGTGGTGCAGATAGAGCACAGCTATGGTTTGCAGCCTTTTTTCCAGCAGCTGCAGCAAAAGAAGCAGTCTTTTTTACTGACTGAACACAATGTTGAATCGTCTATAGGTGCTGCAACTTACCAGCAGCTGCCATTTTGGTTGCGGCCCTATATTTACTTTGATCAGTGGCGTTATCGCCGTTGGGAGAAAAAAGCATTAGGCCTGCCATATAAAGTGGCCGCAGTGACCGCAGGGGATGCAAAAAATCTCGCTGAACACTGCCAACGTGAAGTAGATGTGGTGATTAATGGGGTTGATACCGCTGCATTTGCCTGTGTTCATCCCGATTTAGATAGCCAGCGGGTTTTGTTTGTGGGTAATTTTGAATACCCACCTAATCTAGATGCGGTGGCTTGGAGCCTTGATGAGATTTTGCCTCTGGTCTGGCAACAAATGCCCGAGGTGCGTTTTGCTATTTGTGGCTATGCTATGCCCGCCAGCTGGCGTGAACGCTGGCCAGATTCACGCATTGAATGGCAGGGTTTTGTTGCTGACTTAACGCTTGAGCAGCAACAATCTGCAGTGTTTCTGGCGGCGCTGCGCGAAGGTGGTGGCTCTAAGCTAAAGGTGCTGGAAGCGCTGGCGGCGGGCTTGCCTCTGGTAAGTACGCCTCAGGGCGTATCCGGTTTAGCGCTGCAGGATGGCCATGATTATCTGGGCGGAGCAACGGCGGCTGAGCTAGCGCAAGCCCTGCTGCAGTTACTGCGTCAGGGGGAATCTGCTAGGGCAATGGCAGAAGCAGGGCGATATTATGTGTGTCAAAACAATGACTGGCAGATCAGTGCCAGCCAGCTTGAAACTCTCTATCAGAAAATAAAATATGCGGATAGGAATTGATTATCGTCCGGTAACTGCTGCGCCTTATTCAGGTATTGCGCGGCAAGTGCTGGCACTTGAGCAGGCTATTTTGGCTGGAGAAAACGCGCAGTTATACCGTTTTACCGCGGCGCCGCTGGAGCACGCCCATCGTCTGTTGGCGCATTGTCCGGCCACGGCCAGCCCTGTGCATGGCCTGCACCGGCCACGGGAGCGGGTAAATTTTGAGCTGCGTTTTTTACCTGCAGCCATTGCCACAGCAGAGCTTGATATTTATATCGCTACGGCCAATACCGGCTTGCCGGTGTGGCGAGCTCCGGCAAATACCCGCTATGTTTTGTTGCTGCACGATGTTTTTCAGCTGACGATGGCAAATCATCACAGCAACCGCATCAAGGCGCTGGTCTACCGGCAGATTGATCGTGTAGGGATCAGCAGCTCGGTAGCGCTGGCAGATGCAATCTGGACACCTTCAGTATTTACAGCAGATCAGGCTCGACGCTTGTTTCCTGCGGCAGCAGATAAAATCTCAGTGCTGCCTAATGCGGTGCCTGCCCTTGCCACACCGGAGCCCCTGTGTGCTTTTCCTGCGCTACCCGCGGTATTCTGGTTGGTGGTTGGGACAAGAGAGCCGCGTAAGAATATTCCATGGTTTGTGCAATGCTGGCAGCAAGCTCGGCAGCAGGATGCTAGCGTGCCTGCTCTAGTAATGGTGGGCAGTGCAAGCGATTTACCACTTGAACTGCGAGATGCTGATGGTATGTTTTTTGTATCAGGCCTCAGCGATGCCGAATTATTGTCGCTGTATGCACAAACTCGCTGTCTGTGGCAGCCATCACTAGCGGAAGGGTTTGGGCTGCCGGTGCTTGAAGCGCTGGCACAGGGCGCAGCGGTTGCCGTTGCCCGTGGTTCGGCTCTGGATGAGATTTGCCCAGCAGAGAGCCCCCGTTTTTCTCCGCAGGATAGCGCTGGTTTACAGCAGCTGATGTTGGAGCTGGCAGCACGTCCTCAGCCCATGCGCTGGGCAGCCCGTCAGACATGGGCAGATCAGTTTGCCATGCCTGCTTATACAAAGCGTGTGCAGGCATTGCTGCAAGGTGTGCTGAGTATGCCGCGATGAGTGTGTTTTCGCGCGGGCTGGCCTTACTTTGCGCCTTGCTGTTTGCTGCTATCCTGACTTTTGTTTCCGTGCCAGCCATGCTGCTGAGCATGCTAGCAGCAGTGGTGGCTTTAGTAATTGTTCGCCAGCCTTTTAGCGGGTTACTCATGTTCGCTTTTGTGGCAACTTTTATTCCCTATACCACGGTCAATATGGGGGTGCGGGTAACTATATCTGAGGCCTTGCTTGGCCTTGTATGGCTGGGGGTTTTTTTGCAGATGATACAGGGCCAGCTATCTTGGCTGCCTGGTAAAACTGAATCGCGTTTACGTTTGTTGATGCTGTACAGCGCGCTGCCTTTTATCTTCGGCCAGCTAATGATTAACGCAGAAGGCAATGGCCTTGTGAATTGGCTGCGCTGGCTGATTAATTTATCACCGCTATTTTTGTTTCCTATTTTGGTGAAAAGCCCGCAGCAGCGCGATCAACTGATTGTTGCTTTGCTGCTTGGCTCGCTGACGATGCTGTTGTTATCGGTAGGGATGTTTTTAAAAGATCACAACGCCAATAGCTTTATTGTGATTCTAGAAAAGCTGAAATACGCTCATCCTGAGGCGGTGAAAGATATTTTCTCGGCTAATTTCTCCCGCATGGCTTCACCTTGGGTGCACCCCAATCTAACCGGAGGCGTACTGGCGCTGTTTCTGCCGCTGGCATTTTTCTATGCGCTTTTACAAAGTGGTTGGCGGCGCTTGCTGGGCTTTAGTGTGGCGATACTTGGGGCGGCAGGATTGCTGTTTAGTAGCTCACGCGGTGCCATTGTGAGCTTAGCACTGGTGCTGTTTTGGCTTACATCTATCCGCGCGCCTTATGCTGGGCGAGTGATAGGGCTTGCGCTTGCGCTGGGGGCTGCGCTGGTATTGTTTTACCCGCCTTTGCAGGAACGGCTGGCCACAACTTTTTCATCGTCTAATGCGAGTACTGAGATTCGTATGGACGAATATCGGCGCTTCCCTGATGCAATGGCCCGCTATCCGCTAGGTATTGGCTTCAAAATTGATCCGCCGCCGCCTGCTACGGGCCTGTTGGGGATTTCTAATTTATGGCTAAACTATATTTACAAACTAGGGTTGCCCGGCATGTTGTTATTTATTGCTGTGACTCTGGCGTGGTGGCGTGAGTGTAGGCCGGTGGACAGACTCTCGCAGCTGAATGCTGAACGAAGCATCTGGGTGGGCTCAGGGGCGGGAGTGTTGGCGGCACTGCTGACTGGGCTGTTTGATCACTACTATAGCTTTACTATGGTGCTGATTGCCTTATTTTGGCTGATGATGGCCATTAATCTGCAGTCAGCACGTCGCTTAAATCAGAACCATGAACCGCTTCCCAAAGCGGATCTTTATAGGAAGACAGCGGTATGAAACACCGTATTTATCATTCCACGGCACTGCGCAGTCACCTGGATCAGTACGCACAACAACTGGCGGTAGATCCGGCAGAGCTGGCACAAAGCTATGAGTGGATGCTAGCAAATGAAGTGGTGTTTGAAGAGGGCGATGAAGCCAACCCGCGCGTATCCATCTGCTCGGTGAATATCGAAACACGGATTGACCCACCTCTGGCTAGGCGTTTTTATGCACTGCTTAGCCGTGAGATTCCTACAACGCTGGTACCCCGCTACGGTATTAACTGGCCCACGTTTAAAGACCGCTGGCTGCGGGTCTGGGAGCAGTGTTACAACATTCTGATTAATAAAATCCCCAGTCATTATGTAAGGTTGGCTTGGCTGCGCCTTGGCGGGGCGAAAATTGGCAAGGGCTCGGCAGTATGGCGCACGACCGAAATTCTGGGTATCGAAAACCTAGTGATGGGAGATGACAGCTGCATTGCCTGGCACTGCCAGATTGATGCTCGTGCAGGGTTGATTATTGGTGATCATGTGGCGGTAGCATCGTATGCCAAAATTATTGCTGGCAGTCATGATTTAACTGCGCCGGAGTTTTGGTCAGTATCTGCGCCAATTTATATTGATGACTATGTATGGATTGCTACAGGGGCGCTGATTGGCCATGGCTCACGCATAGGGCGTGGTGCTGTGGTCACCGCTAATACGTTGGTCAGCAAAGAAATTGCCCCTTATAAAATTGTCGGCGGCTCAGGAGCCAAAGTAATGGGCGAGCGTCCGCATAATTTAAATTACAAAGTGGGCGGAAAAGGCCTATTTACCCTGCTTCATTAAAGGTTAATTGTGAGCCCATTGTTTGAGCTGAGCTAACTATGTTGAGCAGCACTTTTTTACTGACATTGGCCACCCTAGCTGGGCTGGTGCTGGGCTTTGGCCGCGAATGGCTGCTGGTTGCGGATTGGGGGGCAGGCGGGCGCACTGATGCTTACCTCGTTGCGCTTTTTTTTCCTGAGGCATTACGCACCATGCTGGCAGGGGGCTTATTGTCGGCGGCAGCTCTGCCGCTTTTACAGGCTCACCCCGCGCGCAATCGCTGGCTGGCTGGGCAAATCCGGCAGTTTTTATGGCTGGGGCTGCTTTTAGCTTTGCTGATCACCCTTGCTGCTCCTTATTTGGTCAGAATGACTGGCCCCGGCTTATCCGTGGCTGATGCAACATTGGCCACAGATGCGCTGCGCTGGCTGGCATGGGTGATTCCCGGATTGATGCTGCAAGCCATTTTAACTATCCCTGCTCAGGCCGATGGTCGTTTTGTGCTGCCGGGGCTGGGGTCTTTCTTATTTAATCTACCCGTGGTGCTGTATCTCTGGCTGGCGAAAAAAACGGCTGATCCTGTAGTGTTGGCTCAGTGTTTTATTTTGGGCAGCCTTTTGATGGTGCTGCTTTTACTGCCTTCTGCTTGGCGCTCGGGGTGGCGGCCTTGGTATCGCTCTCTAGCTGGTGATGATGCCGCCTTATGGAAGCAGCTTTGGCCACTGTTGAGCAGCAGTGCCGCCAGCCAAGGGCTGAGCCTGCTGGAAAGACTAGTGGCTTCCTTGTTGGGAGAAGGATCGGTCACTTTACTGAACCTAGCGCGTAAATTAGTTAATATCCCGCTGATTGCCCTGATGAGCCTCAACCAAGTGCTGCTGGGGAAAATGAGTGGCGAGGGTGCTTCTGCGCGGCGGCAGATGCTGGATACGGGGCTGCTGCTGTGTACTCTGCTGACACTGCCTGCCGCAGTAGGATTAATAGCGGCTGCACCGGCCTTAGTGGATTTACTGCTGCCTGCAGGCCTTGCTTCTGGCCCGCTCCCAGCGCTACTGGCTTTATTTGCGGTATCGATTATTTTTGGCGCATGGAATGCTTTGCTGGCTCGTTATTACTATGCCGCTGCCAATACGCGTACCCCTTTAATCTGTGAGCTGAGCGGCAGTGTAATACAAGCGGTGCTGCTACTTGGTTTACCAGAGTTTTTTGGGATATGGGGGATTGCTGCTGCGGTGATGGGGGGAGTATTAAGCACCGGCTTGTTGCTTTGCCGCAAGATTGACCAAGCTTTATTAAGCAAGCTGCTGCAATGGGGGGGCGGCGCTTTACTACTGTGCACGGCAGCGGGGCTGATCTTTACTTGGACGGCTCAGGGGCGGCTGGTGCAGCTTTGTGCTGCTGTATTTGCGGCTCTGCTGCTTTTTGCCACAGGGGCTTATCGGTTTAAAAAATATTTAAATGCCTTATAAAGGCTGGTTTTATTTAAACAGATCCATTTGTTTTTTATATTCGGCAGACTCCCTTGTTGATTCGATGGAATCCCATATTTTTTTAACCAATGTGCCTTCTTGTGCAAAAAATGGTTTGGAGAAAATTAAGTAATAGGGTTTTTCAATCAGTGGCAATGCTATTTTTTCTATTTTTTTTTGTAATTCTGTATCTTTATCGAGCAGATTATCGCCCTGCAGTGTTGGTAGGGCGACTGCGGTGACTCGGCCTAACAAGAGTTTTTTTAGATTGATTTCGGTGCTGCCACTGCTGTCATCTACTTTTAGATTTAGACTTTTTAATTGGTCAACCACAGAAAAGCCAGTTTGTGCACCAACAATGGCATCGTCTGGTTTAAATACTTTGCCGTCCCATTCTACTTTGCTGCCTTTAAGGTGATATAGGCTATAGCTGTCGATCAGCATTCTTTTGCTGATGTCGATTTTATCTACGGTCATGGGGTAGACGGCAAATTCTGCGCGGTCTGTTTTAAAGCTGGCATTGACTGCGCCATCGTAGTGGCCGGCTTTTAATTCTTGCAGACAACGCTTCCATGGAATGGCATCGATTAGTATTTTTTGACTGATTCTTTTCTCTACCATCTCCAGCAGAATAATGCTGAGCCCCTTACGGTTTCCTGATTATGTCTCTTGCTCAACCTCCTTGCTCAAACCACCTAAAAGGCCTAAGGTGAACGAACGTTCTTTTTTGGAGTGGTCGTCATGGCAATCAACCCAATCCAGATGCAAAAGGGGC